>JAFQNM010000055.1 GCA_017395885.1 Clostridia bacterium
ATATAGTAATCGCAGGATGCGGAAAAATAGGAAGGACCGTCATCTCAAGCCTTTCGGCGGAGGGCCACAGCATCACCGCCATTGATATCAATCAGAAGGCACTTGACGAGGTCACCGACATCTTCGACGTTATGACCGTCTGCGGAAACGCCGCAGACAGCGACGTTCTCGAAGAGGCAAGCATCGAAAAGGTGGATCTCTTTATCGCCCTCTCGGGCAGCGATGAGATCAATATGCTCTCCTGCTTTATCGCAAAGAGAATGGGCGCCTCCTACACCGTTGCCCGTATCAGAAATCCCGAATATAACGACCAGAGTCTGGGCCTTCTCCGTCTGCACCTTGACCTTGCAGGCGCCGTTAACCCCGACTACCTTGCGGCCCGCGAGCTTTATAACATCTTAAAGCTCCCCAGCGCTGCAAACGTTGAGACCTTCTCACGCAGAAACCTTGAGATGATAGAGCTTCGCCTGAAAGCCGAATCCGTTCTCAGCGGTATGCGCCTTATGGATATGAGAAAGAAATACCCCGGCCAGTACCTTGTGGGCGTTGTTCAGCGCGAGGACAAGGTATATATCCCCGACGGTAACTTCTGCCTTGAGGCAGGAGACAAGATAGGTATCACAGCATCCCCCTCCGAGCTTCACAAGCTGCTCAAATCTCTGGGCACCACGCAGAAGCAGGCAAAGAGCGTTATGATAGTGGGAGCCGGCAGGACCTGCTTCTATCTTGCGAAAATGCTCCTTACGGGCGGAAGCAACGTTACCATCATTGAAAAGGACCTCAAGCGCTGCAACGAGATGAGCGAGGCCCTTCGCGGCGCCGTTATCATCCACGGCGACGGCGCAAATCAGGACCTGCTCCTTGAGGCGGGACTTGAAAACACGGACGCATTCCTCTCTCTTACGGGTATGGACGAGGAAAACATCCTTCTCAGCTACTATGCAAGCACGAAGAACGTTCCCAAGGTCATCCCCAAGGTGAACCGCGACGAGTTTGCCCTTATCGCAGAGAAGATGGGCCTTGATACCGTTATCGCCCCCAGAAAGATCGCCTCCAACGTTTTCGTTGCCTTTGCGAGAGCGCTGAAAAACTCTCTCGGCAGCAAGATAGAGACCCTCTACAAGCTTATGGACGGCAAGGCTGAGGCCCTTGAGTTTGACGCTCAGGAGGACGAGAGCTACGCCCGCATCCCCCTTAAGGACCTGAAGCTTAAGCCCAACACCCTTGTTGCAGGCATCATCCGAGGCAAAAAGACCATTATCCCCATGGGCTCTGATACCATCCTCCCCGGAGACAAGGTGGTCATCCTCACCGCAGGCAAGCGTATGAACGACCTTGCGGATATAGTTAAATAAGGTGTAATATGAATCGCAGAATGGTTTTCTTCACCCTCGGTCAGCTTCTGCTTATCGAGGCGGCGCTTATGGTGCTTCCCGCTGTTGTTTCACTTCTCTATAAAGAACACACCATATTTCATTTTCTCATGACCATCGGCATTGCTGCCCTTATCGGCGGAGTGCTTATGCTCATATTCAGAAAGCACAGCAAGGTCATCTATGCCCGCGAGGGATTTGCAATAGTATCCCTCTCCTGGATAGCTCTTTCGGCTCTTGGCGCCCTGCCCTTTTTCCTCAGCCGCGAGATACCCTCCTACGTTGACGCCTTTTTCGAGACCGTCAGCGGCTTTACTACCACCGGCGCCTCCATACTCACAAACGTTGAGGCCCTCTCCCACGGTATGCTCTTCTGGAGAAGCTTCACCCACTGGATCGGCGGTATGGGAGTTCTCGTTTTCTTTACGGCTATCCTCCCCGGAGCATCCGACCGCTCTATCCATATTATGAGAGCAGAGGTTCCCGGCCCCATCGTTGGCAAGCTGGTTCCCCGAGCTAAGGATACGGCAAGAGTGCTCTATCTTATCTATATCGCCCTCACCCTTTTTGAGATCGTTTTCCTCCTTTGCGGAAAAATGCCTTTCTTCGACAGCGTGGTACACGCCTTCGGAACTGCGGGCACGGGCGGCTTCGGCATAAGGGCAGACAGCATTGCAAGCTATTCCCCCTATTGCCAATGGGTGATAACCTCCTTTATGCTCCTCTTCAGCTTGAATTTCAACCTTTATTATTTTATCCTCATCCGCCGCTTCAAGGTGGCCTTTAAAAACACGGAGCTCTGGGTATTATTCGGCATAGTTGTCACGGCTATCACCACTATCGCCATCAATATCTACTCCATTTACGGAAACGTTGCCGACTCTATCAGGCATTCCGCCTTTCAGGTGGCAACCATCATCAGCACCTCGGGCTTCTCCACCGTTGATTTTGACCGGTGGCCCGGCCTCTCAAAAGCTATCCTCCTGGTTCTTATGTTCATCG
>JAFQNM010000056.1 GCA_017395885.1 Clostridia bacterium
TAGTATAATGATATATTAAGAAAATGTTTGATTTCTCAAGTGAAAGGAATCCTAAAATGGGACTTATTGAAAAAATATTCGGTTCATACAGCGATAAGCAGATCAAAAAGATCACGCCTGTCGTTGATAAAATAGAGGCACTCGCAGAGAAGTATAAGGCTATGTCTGACAGCGAAATGAGAGCTGTTACAGATTCACTCAAGGCAGAGCTTGAGGGGGGCAAGACCCTTGACGATATTCTGCCCGATGCATATGCGCTCGTTCGTGAGGCGGCAGACCGTGTTCTCGGAAAGCGCCCCTTCAGAGTTCAGCTTATGTGTGCAGTTCTTCTCCATCAGGGCAGAGTTGCAGAGATGAAGACCGGTGAGGGTAAGACTCTTGTTGCAGTTATGCCCTCATACCTCAATGCGCTCAGCGGCAAGGGTGTTCACGTTGTTACCGTTAACGAATACCTGGCCAAGATGGGCCAGGAGGAGATGGGTAGAGTTCACGAGTTCCTCGGCCTCACAACAGGTCTCGTTATTCACGACCAGACCAGAAAAGAGAAAAAGGCAGCCTATAACTGCGATATCACATACGGAACGAATAACGAGTTCGGCTTTGACTATCTGAGAGACAATATGGTGACCTATAAGGAAAACCAGGTTCAGAGAGGTCACAACTTTGCCATCGTTGACGAGGTGGACTCCATTCTTATCGACGAGGCAAGAACGCCTCTTATCATCTCCGGACACGGCTCTAAGATAGATGAGCTGTACGGCAGGGCAGACAGTCTTGTTCGCCGTATGTCCAAATACGTCATCAAGGAGATGGATACTAAGGTCGAGTACGATACGGTTGAGCAGGATTACGTGATAGATGAGAAGGCAAGAAACTGTACTCTGACCGCAAACGGTATCAAAAAGGCAGAGGAGTTTTTCGGCATTGAGAACTTCTCAGACCCTGAGAATGCCAATATTTCTCATCACGTTTATCAGGCAATGCGTGCCCACGGTATCATGAAGCGTGATACAGACTACGTTATCAAGGATAACGAGGTCCTCATCGTAGACAGCTTCACAGGCCGAATCATGCCCGGCCGCCGCTACAGCGACGGACTCCATCAGGCGATCGAGGCAAAGGAGGGCGTTGAGATCCAGAGAGAGAACCGTACAATTGCTACCATTACGTTCCAAAACTACTTCAGAATGTATAAGAAGCTCTCCGGTATGACAGGTACTGCCCTTTCCGAAAAGGATGAGTTTGAGGAGATCTACAGCCTTGACGTTGTGGTCGTTCCTACAAACAAGCCTATGATCCGTGTGGACCACAGTGACGTGGTATATACAAGTGTTGCAGGCAAGGAAAGAGCCATCATTGAGCAGATAAAGCAGTGCCACGAAAAGGGCCAGCCTGTTCTTGTCGGTACGGTATCGGTAGAAAAATCCGAGCTTCTTTCAAGAAAGCTGAAGGCCTGCGGAATTCCTCACAACGTGCTGAACGCAAAGTTCCACGAGAAGGAGGCAGAGATAGTTGCTCAGGCAGGTAAGCTTGGTGCAGTTACCATCTCCACCAATATGGCCGGCCGAGGCACGGACATTCTCCTTGGCGGTAACGCCGAGTTCCTTGCAAAGGTGCAGATGAGGAAGGAGGGCTATGAGGAGGAGGTCATAATGCTGGCCACAGGCTCCTCTCAGTCTGTTTCTGAGGAGGTTTTTGCTGCCCGTGCTCATTTCCGTGAGCTTTATGATAAATATCAGGAGGAGATACGTCCCGAGGCTGAAAAGGTCTGTGAGGCGGGCGGTCTCTTTGTTATCGGTACCGAGCGCCACGAGGCCCGCAGAATCGATAACCAGCTCAGAGGCCGAAGCGGCCGTCAGGGTGACCCCGGTGAGTCTCGCTTCTATCTTTCCATGCAGGATGACCTTATGCGTCTGTTCGGAAGCGAGAGAGTTCTCGGAATCATCTCTGCAATGGGTGTTCCCGAGGATACTCCCATTGATGCAAAGATACTTTCCAACTCTATCGAAAGTGCTCAGAAGCATCTTGAGGATCAGAACTTCCAGAGAAGAAAGAACGTTATCGCATACGACGACGTTATGAATCTTCAGAGAAAGAAGATATACGAGCAGAGACAGGACGTTCTTGAGGGCGTTTCCCTTAAGGAAAGCATCGTTTCCTGGATAAAGTCCAATATTGAATATGCAGTTGAGGCTTATCTTGCGGCTGAGAGCCTTGAGGACTGGGATATTGACGGCCTTATCAACAAGTACGTTGGTCTGCTTTGCAGGAAGGAAGACTTTGAAAGTCTTCCCGATAATGCTGTAAAGGCAAGAGAGTCTGTCAGAGAGCTGATGACAGAGCGTGCCATGGCCATTTACGAGGATAAGGAGCAGAACGTATTTGGCGAGGAGCAGTTCAGAGAGGTTGAGAGAGTTATCCTTCTCAGAAACGTTGACCAGAAGTGGATGGACCACCTTGAGGCAATGGATAGCCTTATGGAGTCTGTCGGCCTCCAGGCATATGCACAGAGAAACCCCATCAGCGAATACCGCCTTGCGGGAGACGAGCTCTTCGGTGACCTTGTTGAAATGATACACGACGATACTGTCAGAATGATCCTCACCGTAATGCCCAAGCCCCAGCAGCTTGAGCGAGAGCAGGTAGCAAAGCCTGTTACCGCAGGATTTGCAGGCAAGGGCGACGGAACTTTGAAGAAGAAACCCGTTGTGAGAAAGCCCGAGGATAAGGTTGGCAGAAACGATCCCTGCCCCTGCGGAAGCGGCAAAAAGTATAAAAAATGCTGCGGCTCGGCAACAGCCTCCGCAGAGGACTGATATTATTCTTTATTAAAAAGAAAGAATTCATATATGAAAAACAAAAAAGATCTTTTGCGCCTGGGCCTTATGGCAACCGGTGCAGTGTTCCTGTTTAATCCTACTGTAAATATAATCGACCCGCTTCCCGATCTTATAGGCTTCTGGATCATGGCATATGCTATGACCGCAGTTTCCTGCCTTTCTGAGCGCCTTTACGAGGCAAGAAGAAGGTTTGTGTATCTGGCGTTTCTTGAGGCGGCAAAGCTTGCTGTTTTCCTCCTTGTGCCCGGTGCAACAGGCTCCTTCGTGGTGCTTATGGCCTTCAGCTTTGCAGTGCTTGAGGCGGTGCTTTTCCTGCCTGCTGTCAGCGATCTGTTTGAGGGCATCAGCTCAATGGGTATCCGCTATTCCTCAGAGAGCCTGTTCTTTGTTCCCCCTTCTGCTTTTCGCAGAAAGAAAGCGGAGAGGCTTCTGAAAAGGCTTTCCGTTGAGGGGGATGCACAGAAGAGGAGTGCTATGGAGAAAAAGCTGGAAGGGTACAAAAGGCTGCGCCCTCAGAGCTATCTGAAAACGTTTACCGCGGTTGCTTTTGTTATCCGTGCACTGGGAGCCGTTGTTCCCA
>JAFQNM010000057.1 GCA_017395885.1 Clostridia bacterium
GGCACGGCTCATCTTATCAGAAAGATCTGCAACGACAGCTTTTTTCTGTTCAAGGATCTTTTCACTGGGCATTGTAAATACCTCCTTGTAATATTTGTCCGACAGCCTGGAAAACAAAAAATGTCTTTTCCCAAAGCTCGAGAAAAGACATAGATATATCGTATATCGTGTCTCCTCGGCAGGAAAGCCATAGCTTTTACCGTAACCTGCTGTCTTTGGTGAACATATGGATTATAGCACTACCGACACATCTTGTCAATAGTTTTTTGAAAATATTTTATTTTTTATTCTTCCATGTTTTTCAGCCTGAGCTGGCCGCAGGATGCATCTATATCGCTGCCAAGGCGGCGACGTATAGTTGCATTCATGCCGTTCTCCTCAAGCAATCTTCTGAAGCGCTCGGCCCCCTTTCGGTCAGGGGCATCAAAGCCTGTTTCATCTACCTTATTAAGCATTATAAGGTTAATATGCGAGGGGCCTCTCATTCCCTTTTTTAAAAGTGCTGCAAGGGCCTTTGCATCTGCCTCGCTATCATTCTCGCCGGAGATCAAAGTATATTCGAAGGATACCCTTCTGCCTGTTTTTTCAAAATACTCCCTGCAGGCCTCCATCAGCTCTGCTATGGGATACTTATTATTCACCGGCATCAGCGATGAACGACGGGTATCATCCGAGGCATGAAGGGATATGGAAAGCGTTACGGGCAGGCCCTCCTCTGATAGCTTCTTTATTCCGGGTATAAGGCCGCAGGTAGACACTGAAATATGGCGCAGGCCAATATTGAGTCCGTCTCCACTTGAAACAAGGCGGAGGAATCTCACCGTATTATCATAGTTATCTAGGGGCTCTCCGATTCCCATCATAACGATGCCTCCCACTCTCTCCCCTGTATCTCTTTGGATGACCGCTATCTGACCGAGGATCTCTCCTGCAGTCAGATCTCTTGCCCTTCCTCTGAGAGTGGATGCACAGAACCTGCATCCCATTCTGCAGCCGGCCTGGCAGGAAACGCAAACGGTGTTACCGTGTTCATAGCGCATAAACACGCTTTCTACACATTCTCCGTCCGTCATTCTCATCAGATACTTAACCGTTCCGTCCTTCTTTGACACCTGTTTTCTTGCGATTTCGGGAAGGCGGTAGTCACACTCGTTTTCTATTTTTTCACGGAACGAGGCAGGAAGGTTTTTCATTTCCGAGAGGGGGACGCCCTTTTGCATCCAGCCGTAAAGCTGCTCTCCGCGAAACCTCTTTTCTCCGAGAGAAAGGGCGAGAGCACGGCATTCATCAAGAGTCATTGACAGGATATCCGCTTTTGACATTTTACTCACTTTCCTTTCTTCTCATCTTACAGATATAGAATCCGTCTGTTCCGTCCGTATGGGGAAGCAGAGTCAGGGATCCGCTGCACACTCCCTTCACCCACAAGAAGGGCTCAAGCGCAAAATCGCTATGCTCCGAAAGAAATCTTTGGCAAACGCCAAAATTTTCATTGGGATTCAAGGTGCAGGTGGAATAAACAAGGACGCCGCCTTCCCTGACGTACTGTGCAGCTCCGCAAAGCACATCGTACTGAATAGCAGGAAGATTATCTACAGACGTTATATCCTTATATTTTATATCCGGCTTCTTTCCGATAACACCGAGGCCTGAGCAGGGGGCATCACAAAGAACACGGTCTGCCTTTTTAAAAAGTGCCTCATCAGGCATTCTTGCATCTCTGCGAGCAGTTTTGATTATTTCAATACCGAGCTTTTCTGCTCCCTTACGGATAAGGGGGAGCTTATTTTCGTGAATATCGAAGGAATAAAGAGTTCCCTTATTCTCCATACCTATGGAAACGGCAAAGCTCTTTCCTCCCGGGCAGGCACAGGTATCCGCAACGGTCTCGCCGGGAGCTGCCCCCAGCACCTGAGCACAGAGAGCAGAGGCCTCATCCTGAACGAACCACAGGCCATCCTCTATTCCCTCTGCGACGCCATCAAAGCTTTCAACGCAAACGCAATCACTGACAATATCCGAGGGCTTTGCAGACAGCTTCTCGCAAGCCTTTTCAACGGTGATCCTAAGAGTATTTACGTGAAGCGTTATCTTTTCATTTTTAAGAAAAGATGCAAATATCTTTTCGGCCGTTTCTTTGCCGTACCAGCTTACGAAGCGGCGACAAAGCTCTTCGGGAACTGAATAAGCTACGGAGAGATAGTCCTTATGATCCTTTTCCGGTAAGGGAATTATCTTATTATCACGAACAAAGGATCGCAGGAGCGCATTCACAAAGCCTCCCGCTTTTCTTCCTGCCAAGGTTACAGACTCGTCTACGGCAGCGTGATCAGGTATTTTATCCATAAAAGCAAGCTGGTAAATACCCATTCTCAGTGCTGCGAGTGCTTCTGCATCGATTTTTGAAAGGGGCACTCTTGAATATTTGGCAATTGTCTTATCAAGAGTTATTATCCTCTCGCACACACCGTATACAAGAGCTGTATACAATCCTCTGTCAGCGGCAGACATATCTGTTCTCGTTAGCGTTGCATTGACCTCAAGATTAGTATACTTACCGCTTTTCATTTTGAGAAGAGACTTATGGGCCGCCTCTCTTGCAGGGTTTACTTTTCCCATGCCAGCTTATCTCCCGCCTCTATACGGCGGCCGCGAACGAAATCGGCAGCGGACATTTTTCCCTTTCCCTCGGGAAGCACCTCTGTTACCCTGATCTTCTTGCCGTTGCCGCAAACGACCTCAAAGCCGTTCTTATCCACAACGGTCACGGTGCCGGGAGCAGCCTCTGAGGAGCCGCTTGCAACTACTGCAGAAGCTATCTTCAGCAGGCGTCCGTCGGGAGTTTTGGTTACTGCAA
>JAFQNM010000058.1 GCA_017395885.1 Clostridia bacterium
TCTTGGCCATTATAAAGCCTCCTTTCACAAATTACATATTAATTATATAGCTTTTTTCTCCGATTACAAGAGCATTTCTGTGAACAATTAGTTTTTTCGACCCAAAACACTTGAAAAAAGCTTCCTCATAAGCTAGAATATAGAAAAACACACCCACCCCGATCCTTCGAGGTGGGATTTTGTGCCGTTTGCGTATAGATTTGAGGTGTAAAAATGGCAGATATATTTGAGCTTTTCAAAAAGATATCAAAGGATAATAACACGGCGGCGGGAGCTCCCACGCATATGATAGTAGGTCTCGGAAACCCCGGTAAGGAGTATGCAGAGACCAGACATAACGCAGGCTTTCTCGCCATGGACAGAATATGCGAGTCTCTCGGCTGCGAGTGTCAGAGGGTAAGGTTCAAGGCCTTCACAAATACTGTGAGGATAGGTGATAAGAATGTGCTTCTCATGCTTCCGCAGACCTATATGAACAAGTCCGGCGAGGCAGTTGGAGAGGCGGCCAAGTATTACGGCATCGCTCCCGAGAATATAGTTGTGATGGTGGACGATATCTACCTTGAGCCGGGCAGAATGAGAATTAGAAAGAACGGAAGTGCCGGCGGTCATAACGGCCTCAAGAGCCTGATCGAGCATCTTGGTTCTGATGCATTCCCCCGCATAAAGCTTGGCGTTGGCGCAAAGCCCAAGGAGGCCGACCTTGCAGATTGGGTAACGGGGCGTCTTTCCCGTGCCAATTACGACCTTATGCTTCCCTGCCTCAAGGTGTGCCTTGATGCCTGCCGACTCATTATAGACGGCAAATGCGAGGAGGCCATGGGTAAATACAACGGCATGAAGCCTGAAACCAAGGAATAAATTTTCATGATTAACTGTTACAGCTTAAAAGTATTCTCGTTTCTCACTATTTCAATATTTATCTGATCTGAGTATTGGTCGTTGCTGTAGTGCTTGAATTCCTTTTATGCTCCGTAAGTATTGATAATTAATTATAACAGAATATAAACCTATTTAAAGTTCTTTTGGTTCTTTTCTTTCAAGAAAAGAACAGAAAAATATGAAAAACGATCTTTTATTACAGGTGATGCGTGAGGCACGTGAGTACCGTGCTCTCAGCGAAAATCTGGTCCTTTCAAGAAGAAGGGCAAAGCAGAGGCCGTCGGCAGTGACGGGCCTTTCCGAGGGTGCGTCTCCCATATTTCTCACTGCCCTTGCCGCTGACGAGGCAAGAGAGGGCCGCAGGGTACTTATTCTTTTTGCAAACGAAAAGGATGCTCTTGAGGAGGCGGCACGCCTCTCTGCCGAGGGCATACCTGCGTATCACCTGCCTGCCCGAGACTATAATTTCAATAATACAACAGCATCCCGTGAGTATGAGCACTCACGGCTTTTGGTGCTTTCCGAGTGTCTCTTTTCCGATAGCCCCTTTGTGGTCTGTGCAACGGCAGAGGCGGCCTTGCAGGTAACGGTGCCCCCTGAGGAGCTTATCCACCTCACCTTTTCCGTAAAGCAGGACACCCCCCTCGATCTTGAAAGATTTGTTGAGGTCTTGTCCCGCGGCGGCTACCGCAGGGTAGAGCTTTGCGAGGGCGCAGGCCAGTTTGCCGTTCGAGGCGGAATTGTGGACGTTTTCCCTCCTGCCGCCGCCCCTTACAGAATAGAGCTATTCGGTGACGAGATAGACAGAATGGGAACCTTTGACCCTCAGACTCAGAGGTTTGTTGAGTTTTCGGATAACGATCTTCTTATTCCTCCCTCCAGAGAGATAGTTCTCACAAAGGAGAGAAGGGAGCTCATCTGTGCCTCCATTGATAAGCAGATCGGAAAGCTCTCAAGGGATGACGATGCAGACCTCAGAACCATAGAGCTTCTTATGAAGGAGCAGGCAGATATAAAGGAAACGGCCGATTGCGGATTTCTTGATAAATACATTCCCCTCATTTATCCCGAGGGCGACTGCTTCTTTGATTATTTTGACGGACTTCTCGTTATTAACGATACGGGTGCCGTTCGTGACAGGGCAAACGCTGCAGAGGAACTGCTCTCCCAGTCTGTTCTGGATATGATAAAGGCGGGAGAGATATATTCAAAAATTGCAGGAACGTATGTAAACAGCTTTGCAAGGGTAGAGGTGGCAACAGGCGTTTTGCCAACGGTGCTTCTGGACCCCTTTGCAAAGAACCATCCCGGTATGCTTCCTGAGGCGAGATTCGATTTTCAGACCCGTCATATTCCTCCCTTTGCATCCAATACTGCTCTTATGATGGAGGATCTCTCCGGCTTTGTGGAAGGAGGATACAGGTGTGTCGTGCTTTCGGCCAACGAGATGGAGGCAAAGAATATTGCCAAAATGCTCACAGAGGCAGGCTATTCTGCGGCCCCCTCAAACGGAGATGCAGGCTTTTTCGGTGAAAAAAAGAAAAGGTATCCTGTAGCGGTGCTTTATGGCGAGAGCCTTCCCGGATTTGAGCTGGTCAGCGCAAGATTTGCCCTGCTTGACCATTCAGGTACCTCCGCCGGAGCAAAAAGAGTGCTCAGCCGCCGCAAGGGCGCCAAATATAAAAGCAAAACACAGTCTATTCTTTCATATTCCGACCTTGAGCCGGGAGATTACGTAGTTCACGAGGCATACGGCATCGGCCAGTACCTGGGCATCGAGACCCTGACGGTGGACGGCGTTTCCCGTGATTACGTTAAGATAACCTATCAGGGAACGGATAAGCTTTTTCTACCCGTAGACCAGCTTGATCTCGTATCAAAGTATATAGGTGCCGGGGCCGACGGAACGGTCAAGCTTTCCAAAATGGGAGGCAGCGACTGGACAAGGGCAAAAACCAAGGCAAGCGCCTCTGCCAAGGAGATGGCAAAGGAGCTTATAGAGCTTTATGCAAGAAGGCGCCGTGCAAAGGGTATCGCCTATCCTCCCGATGACGATATGTCACGTCAGTTTGCGGCAGCCTTTGAGTATGACGAAACAGAGAGCCAGCTTTCTGCCATAGACGATATCAACCGTGATATGGAGGCAGGCTTCCCCATGGAGAGGATCGTTTGCGGCGACGTTGGCTACGGTAAAACAGAGGTGGCGCTCCGAGCCGCCTTCAAGGCTGTTAACGGAGGCAAGCAGGTGGCGATCCTTGTTCCCACGACCATCCTTGCATATCAGCATTTTCAAACAGCTCTTTCCCGCTTCAGAGGATTTCCCATATCCATTGATATGCTATCCCGCTTCAGAACAAAGGCTCAGCAGGAGGAGTCTCTCCGTAAGCTGAGAAGGGGAGAGACTGATATTATTATCGGAACCCACCGTATCATATCAAAGGATATAGAGTTTCACGATCTGGGACTTGTTATAATAGATGAGGAGCAGCGCTTCGGTGTTGCCCAAAAGGAGAAGCTGAAGGAGATAGCGATCGGTGCCGATATGCTTACCCTGACAGCGACCCCCATCCCCCGAACGCTCAATATGGCAATGGGCGGCATTATGGATATGAGCCTTCTTGATGACGTTCCCGGTCTTCGCTCCCCTGTTCAGACCTACGTAATGGAGCACGACGACGGGGTCATTTCCGAGGCCATACGCCGCGAGCTGAGACGGGGAGGACAGGTGTTCTACCTCAATAACAACATTGAGTATCTGTATACCCTGCAGGCAAAGCTGAACAAGGCTCTGCCTGAGGCAAGGATCGCCGTTGCCCACGGAAGAATGGACCGTGAGGAGCTTGAGGATATTTGGGCAGGCCTTGTGAGAGGTGAGGTGGACGTTCTTGTTTGCACCACCATTATCGAAACAGGTGTGGACGTTTCAAACGCCAACACGCTTATTATAGAAAACGCAGACCGCTTCGGCCTTTCCCAGCTTCATCAGATAAGAGGCCGTGTAGGCCGCTCATCCCGCAGGGCATATGCATATTTCACCTATCCGAAAATGAAGCAGCTTTCAGAAATTGCCGATAAAAGGCTTCGTGCAATGAAGGAGTATGCTGCATTCGGTGCAGGCTTTAAGATAGCGCTTCGCGACCTTGAGATAAGAGGTGCGGGAAACCTTCTTGGCTCTCAGCAGCACGGACATATGGAGGCCGTTGGCTACGATATGTATATAAAGCTTCTTGAGGAGGCGGTGCTTGAGGAAAAGGGTGAGGCAAAGAAGCCAAGGCAGGACTGCTCCGTCAGCGTAAAGGCAGATGCATATCTCCCCAAGGGATATATTAAGGACGGCGCTCAGCGAATGGAAATGTACAGAAAGATCGCCCGTATCCAGGTGGAGGAGGATTTCTCCGATATGATTGACGAGCTTTGCGACCGGTTCGGTGAGCCGCCCAGAGCGGCAATGAATCTTTGCCGAATTGCCCTTGTCCGAGGTCTGGGCATTGCGGCAGGCATGAAAAAGATTGAGGAGAGGGAAAGAGAGCTTGTGCTCACGGGAGAGACTCCCGATCTGACTGCGGTGAGAAAGCTTGCCGAGAAATATCCCGGCTCTGTCCGTGTCACCCTTGGGCAGATGCCTGCTGTTGTGGTTAAAAAGCAGAGAGGCAAGCAAACGGCAGACTTCCTTGCCGACCTGTTAACGGAATATATACAATTATCGGTCAAAAAAGAGTAGAAAAGGGCCGGTCTTTGTGGTATTATAGGTTATAAATAAACTTAAGGATATTGTTATGATGCTTAAAAGAATATTAGCAATAATAGCTTTGGCGGCAATGCTTATCGGCTGCCTCACCTCCTGCGGTGACTCAACTCCCCCTGTGCTGACCCTTGGTGAAAAAGAGGTCACAGAGGCAATGTACAGCTATTGGGCGAGCAGATTCAAGGGAAACTATATGAGCTCATATGAGGACGTTGAAAATACGGATGCGTTCTGGAACAGCGAGATCTCCGAGGGGATGACCGTTGCTGAGTATCTGGATGGCTCAACGCTTGATGCGGTAAAGACATATCTTGTTTGCTCCGCCCTGTTTGATGAGTACCGCCTCAGCTTTGAGGATAAGGAGTTGGAGAGCATAGATAACTATATCAGCGACCTTATCAAGGAGTGGGCAGACGGCTCTAAGAACGTGATGAACTCTATTCTCAGCGAGTACGGTATCAATACCCGTATACTGAGAAAGGTGTATATCGAGGAGGAGAAGGTCTCCAAGGTGTTCAATCATCTGTACGGCGAGGGTGGAGAAAAGGCCCTCACCGCTGCAGACTATGAGCAGTTTTATCTGGATAACTACGTTCACGTTCAGATGATATATATTGAGAATATAAGCAAATATAAAACTGACGAGAACGGAAAGCGCCTTACCGATGAGAACGGATACTATCAGATAGAGCCTCTCACCGGGGAAAAGAAGGAAGAGAAGGATGCTGCGGTCAAGGCCGTGCAGGACGGAATTGAAAACGGAGTGGACTTCAATGAGCTTTATGAAAAGTATTCTGAGCTGAAGGATTATAAAAACGGCCATTATTACTCAACTATGGCAGATTACGGCGGAGAGAGCTTCTACTATAGCCTTGCCGTAAAGGTCAGCGGCCTTGAGGTGGGAGAAACAGCCACCCTTGAATCTGAAATGGGCACCTGTATAGTAAAGAAGCTTGAAATGGACGAGGGAGCATGGAAGAATGAGGAGAACAAAGCGTTTTTCTCTGATTTTGAGGATGTTGCCCGGCAGGATACGTTCCTGAAAATGCTGGAGAGCTACTATGACGATATAGTGATAGATGAGGAAATATTGAAGAAATATTCCGTTAAAAACGTCCCTCCTGCAACTCTGTTCTGATGAAAGGTGAGAAAGTCGGAATTTGCCGGCTTCCTTTAAAGAAAAAACTGAATAAAACCGGCGAAGCAAAAGAAAACCTCCGATTCTTTCGGAGGTTTTCTTTTGCACCTTCAAATTTCCGTTTAACAGGAAGATTTAATTTGTGTTGACCGTAGGGGCAGATTCCATATCCGCCCGAAAATAAAACGTATAGGGCGGATATGGAATCCGCCCCTACAAATTATCCTGCCCTTAAACCGGTATATGTATGTCAGACGATAAGCTTTAGCTTTTTCATTTCATAGAGCAGCTTTGATTTTGTAGAGCTATTCATATGGCAGAGAGGCAGGCGCATTTCGTCGGTGCACAGGCCCATAGCGCAGAGTGCTGTTTTGACCGGGATCGGATTGACCTCTGAGAAGAGAGCCTCTGTCAGCGGAAGGAGGGAAAGCTGCTCCTCTGCCGCCTCCGAGAGCTTTCCCTCCTCGCAAAGGCGGCAAAGCCTTGCCATTCTTTCAGGCATGATATTTGCAAGCACCGAAACCACTCCCCTTGCTCCGAGAGCATAGTATGATGCGGTCAGTTCATCACTTCCGCAGTAGAGGGGAAAGGAGCTTCTGTACCTGGAGAGAACTCTTGAGGCGTATACCGTATTGCCTGAGGCCTCCTTAACTCCCGCAAAATTCTTAATTGAGCAAAGGCGGCCGTAGGTATCCATATCAATGGAGAGGCCGGTCCTAGAGGGCACGTTATATGCAATGACCGGTATGGAAACGTGATCGCAAACAGCTTTAAAGTGCAGGTAAACTCCCTCGTTGCTGGCCTTGTTATAAAACGGTGTCAGGCAAAGAACTCCGTCAGCTCCGTCTATCTCCGCCTCCCTTGCGAGAATGGCCAGCAGTGCGGTTGAGGTTGAGCCGCAACCTGCAATAACGGGAACTCTGCCGGCTGTCCGCTCAACCGTGTGGGCAATAACTCTCCTTTTTTCGCCGTGGCTCAGGGTAGAGGCCTCTCCCGTCGTTCCGCAGGGAACAAGTGCAGAGACTCCGCCCTCGATCTGTCTTTCAATGAGCTTTGTCAGTGCCGCAAAATCAACGGCGCCGCTTTTCATGGGGGTTATAAGTGCAGTTGCGCATCCGTGAAATGGAATATCCTTCATAATATGTACCGTTCCTTTCTGTTCTTCTTTTACAGTATATTCAAAAAACAAAAAGTGTTGAAAAGTTTTTGCCGATTTGTTATACTGTAATCAGAAAAAATTTCGAAAAGAAAGGAATTTGTTACCGTGAAAGCAAAGGATATAATGAGAGAAATAATTACCCCCGCCTGGCTTGATGTTCATGAAAGCTGGACGGTGGACCGTGTTAAGATCGGAGACCCCGAAAAGGAGGTTAAGAAGATCGGCACCTGCCTCACCGCTACCCCCGACGTTATCAGAGCGGCAGGCGAGTGGGGAGCAGACCTGCTCATCACTCACGAGCCTACGTTTTACAATCACGTGGATGAGTTTAACGAGGAGAGCCGCCTCTCTGTTATGAAGCGCCGCCTGATCGAGGAAAACGGCCTCACCATATATCGCTACCACGATGCAATGCATATGGCGGGAGAGGACCTTGTTAATCTTGATTTTATTGATAAAATGGGCTGGAAGGGCGAGTTTGACGGAGACGTGTATTTCGTTTCCCATACGCCTCTTGAGGTGCGAGATATAGTTGAGGGCATTAAGAAAAACCTGGGTCTTGCCCATCCCAGAATCGTTGGAAAGACAGATGGCTGCGTAACAAAGATCAAGCTGAACCTCGGCCACCGCGGAGGAGATTCCTACCGTGAGTTTGCAGAGGGTCAGGAATGGGAAATGGTTATCGGAGGCGAGCTTTGTGAGTGGGCAGATGGAGAGCCTGTTCGTGATGCGGCTCAGTTTGGCGAGCAGAAAACACTTCTCATCCTCGGCCACGCAGGCAGCGAGAAGTCCTCTATGGAGGCACTTGCACGCAGCATAGATAAAAAGTTTGACGGCGCCCCCGCAAAATATTTTGAGTGCGGCGAGCTTTATACATATTAATGATAATTGTTCTTGAAAAAAGAAGGGCCTTTAAAAACCCTTCTTTTTTATGGGGAGATATGATGTAGGAGGCCTTTTTGTAAAAAGGCCCCCTACGACCCCCGAAAAACTTCAAAAAGGAGATAATAATTCGGCTTATCGGCAAGGGGCGTCCACTCCTTTGAACAAAGGCCCCGCGAGGGGCTTTTGCCTGTTTATATAAAGGGAGTGTGCTCCCTTTATATAAACCTGTTTAAAGTTTTCGCCCGCCTTTTTCAAAAGGCGGCAGGGTCAAGGGGCGGAGCCCTTGGCGCCCTCCGCAGAGGGCGAAA
>JAFQNM010000059.1 GCA_017395885.1 Clostridia bacterium
GGATGCAAAATGAAACTTTTCACAAATGGTACGGCGAAGCTTCTGTCCGCGCTCGGTGGTGCCGTCGCTGTACTCATCAATATGCTTGAAGCCCTCACAGCCTTCAAGCTCGAGGATCGTGCTTCTGGTTATAAGCTCGAGATCGCTTGTCGCTCTTGAAAAATTAAGGTATTTACAGCCGTACATTATGGGAGGGCAGGCAGAACGCATGTGAACTGACTTAGCTCCGTTTGAATAAAGAAACTCAACAGTTTCTCTCAGCTGTGTTCCGCGGACGATAGAATCGTCCACAAAAAGAAGATTTTTATCTTTTATAAGGTCATGAACGGGCATCTGCTTCATTTTTGCGACCTTGTTTCTCTCATCCTGCTTTGCAGGAGTAAAGCTTCTGGACCACGTGGGCGTATACTTGATAAAGGGACGGGCAAAGGGGATATGACTGCGGTTTGCATATCCAATCGCATGGGGCGTTCCCGAATCGGGGACACCGGCAACGTAGTCTATACCGTCAGCTGTTCCCGCCTCCATATCATTCTCAGCCATTATCATACCGTTCTTACAGCGCATCACCTCAACGTTGACGCCCTCGTAACAGGCTGTGGAGTATCCGTAATAGGACCAGAGGAAGGAGCATATCCTCATCTCCTTGCCCGGCTTTGCCAGCTGCTTTAGTCCGTCGGTCGATATCTCGACGATCTCGCCGGGGCCAAGCTCCTTTTCCATCTCATAGCCAAGCTTTTCAAAGGCAAAGGACTCAAGGGACACGCTGTAGCCATCCTCTCCCTTTCCGATAAGCACGGGAAGTCTTCCCAGCTTATCACGGGCAGCGATTATATTTCCGCCCTCCTTGAGGATAAGGATGGTGATAGATCCCTCTATGACCTCGTTTGCAAAGCGGATACCGTCTGCAAAGCTGCTTTTCTGGTTTATCATGGCAGAGACAAGCTCTGTCATATTGACCCTTCCTCCCGTCATTGCGTCAAAATGACCGCCGCTGAAGGAAAGATACTGCTTTATGAGCGCCTCGGCATTATTGATGGCGCCGATGACGCTTATTGCATAGGTTCCGAGGTTTGAACGGATAAGCAGGGGCTGCGGATCTGTATCACTGATACATCCGATAGCGCTGTTTCCGTGCATCTCCTCAAAAATATGCTCAAACTTCGTTCTGAAGGGTGAATTCTGAATATTATGTATATCTCTCTGGAGACCTACGTCGGCGGCGTATGCTGCCATACCGCCGCGGCGGGTTCCCAGATGAGAATGATAATCTGTACCGTAAAAAACGTCTGAAATTACGTCACGTGTGCCTACTGCACCAAAATAACCGCCCATATTTCCTCACTTTCAGAGGTTCTCAAGAACCTTTGCGTCTTTTGAAAGAACAGCCTCGGCATCTGCTTTTCTCTTTGCGTCCAGCTTTGCGGCAACGTCGCCGTCAGAAACTGCAAGTATCTGCGCAGACAACAAAGCGGCATTGACTCCACCGTTTACAGCGACAGTTGCCACGGGAATACCGGAGGGCATCTGAAC
>JAFQNM010000060.1 GCA_017395885.1 Clostridia bacterium
AAGAAGAAAAAGACGCCCGCAGATCAACGGGGCGGCAATAGCAGTCACCTTGATATTTTCCCTTATTATAGGACTTTGCCTGTTTCTTATAATCAGCGGAAAAAACAGAGCGACAGACAACACCTCAGATGATCCTGCAAAGGACGTTTTGGCAGGGGAGACAACGGAGGCGGTTACCACCGAGGACCCATTGCCCTACTTCACCCTTGAATTGCAGGAGGGGCAGATGTATTACGGCGATCTGATCCTCGTCAACGCTTATAACGAATACTTTTTCCCCGACGAGGCAGAGAACGAGATCGCTGTCATCGCTGATCTTAAAAACGAGTATTACGGACTTTCGGATTATACCTCCTCCACGGAGCTCTCAAGAATAGCAATAGATGCGTTTAACCGTATGACTCTGGACTTTTTCAATGAAACCGGCTTTAAGTGGCTTCAGGTAAACAGCGCATACCGTGATCTTGAATCACAGACTCAGATATACGCAGACTATGCCAGAGATTACGGCGAGGATTATGCAAAGGCTTACGTTGCCAATCCCGGCTTCAGCGAGCATCATACGGGACTTGGTGTTGACGTTAACGTACATATCGAAGGAGCGGTCATGCCCGTTGTGGATAACGCAGAGTGCCAGTGGTTCAGAGACAACTGTCAGGACTATGGCTTCGTTTTGCGCTATCCCGAGGATAAGGTCCATCTTACAGGTATAAATCACGAATCCTGGCACTATCGTTACGTGGGAGTACCCCACGCACAGATAATGGAGGACCTTAGCTTCTGCCTTGAGGAATACATAGACCATCTCAAGTACTACACCTACGACGGGATCTGCCTCGGATACTCTCCCGAAACGGGAGTTTACGATATGAGCGCCGAGGAATTTTACGAAGCGGAAAGCGGTACTATGATATATTACGTGGCTTATGATATGACCGAGGATAAAAACGAGACCCTCGTCCCCAAGGACTGCGAATATACCGTCTCCGGCAACAATGTGGACGGATTTATAATCACCTGCACGAAATAAAGTATTAAAGGAACTATTGCTTTGCAATAGTTCCTTTTTATCATGCCTTGCGGTCCTCGGCCCTGCCTTTAATATGCTTAAAGTTGCCGTAGGTCTCGTTTACCGTTTCAAAATATGAAAAGGTGTTGTCATATCCCGAAACGATACGCTGGAGGTCGTTCAGCTGATGCTTGTTTATAATACAGATAAGCACCGACTTCTTCGTTCCCGTATAGCTGCCCACTGCATCTATCTCGGTACAGCCGTGATGAAGCTTTTCCGTGACCTCCTCGATAATCTCCTTCTTGTGAGTGGTGATTATGGTAAATTTATATGCCGTTTTCGTGGTCTTCAAAAGAAGATTTCCCACAAAGGTCGAAATAAAGCAGTAGATGATACACAGCGCACAGGGCTTGTAATTCAGATTGCCGTCTGAATATACGAATATGGAAGCTATGGCCACGATACCGTTCAGAATAAAGGTGACGACAAAGAAATTCGTCTCCGGCTTTACCTTATTTATGTATCTGGATATTATATCCGTACCGCCCGTGGACGCATTCTGGCGGAAGCATACTCCGTAAACTATGCCGCTTATAACTCCGCTGAGGATCACAGGATATATGGTATCGTGTCCCAAAGCATTGTACTGTATAAAGGAAAGAGAAGAATTTTGCAAAAGCAAAAAGGATACGGAATATACAACGGAAAACAAACATGTCTTCAGAGCAAATTCCTTTTGAATGAGAAAATATGAAAGAAATGACAGGGGTATATTTATGAGCAGTGACATATAGCTTATGCTGAAGCCTGTTTTATACTGTATCATCGTTGCGATACCGTTAAGTCCCGCAGGCGCAAAGCTGTTCGTGACGATGAAAATATAATAAACAAAGGCAAGAAGCACCGCCGCTCCCACAACGCTTATATAGCTTAAAAATTTCTTCATATTCCGCCCCCTTGTTTAACAGCCATAGAAAAAAGCTGTTTTCGTAACATTCTTATACTTATTTATACCATATTTTCTCCCCTTAGTCAACTTTTTTGCGCTTGCTTTGCTATTCCGTTACAGTAACAGAAAAACGCTCTCCCGCACCCTCCACGTCAGCATCAAAGCATTCTTTAACGCTTTCGCTGACACAAAGCCGATAATATCGCCCCTCAATGCTCCTTGCCTCACCGTCTCCCGAAAGAAATCTTTCAAATAACCTTGCCGTATCGGAGGAAAGGGCCTGAGCATCAACGCAAAAGGTGGCAAGCGCCCCCTTGACAGGCTCGCCCTCTCCCACAGCGATGATCGCAGTATCCCCCTTGCTCTCCCCCATATCCACACCACCTGCAGACAGCTCAAAATACGGAAGTATCACGGCGCTGTACCCTTTTTTTGCCGCAGATATTATGGCATCTCCGTAGGGCTGACCGTATGAAAGAGCCTCCACCCTGTAGTCGACGCCGCACCGGTCAAATTCGTCGCAGGCATCCTGAACGTCAGCCGCTCCCTCCTCTGCCGACATCACTGCAAAGCGGGTCGCACGGGGCAAAAGCATCATGGAGGCCTCGGCAAGATCTCTCGAAGAAAGAACAGCCCTCACTCCCACTGCCCCATCAAGCTGACAGGCTTTTTCAGTATCCTCCCAGATACAGTATACCATAGGTACCTTATACTCCGTTTCCAAGGCCTTGAGGATACCCTCTCTTCATACCGCTATCATCCCGTCAGGCTCCTTGCCCTCATTCAACTGATAGCAAACCGCCATTCCCTTATCCGAAAGATCCGCCCCTATATACTGCGAAACAGTCCTGCCAACGCCGCCGTCGGCGGAAAGTATGACCACCGACAGCTCCGTCTCCTCACTATTTCGCATTTCGGGCTCTGTCCCCACCACCGTCCCCACCCGGGCACAGGA
>JAFQNM010000061.1 GCA_017395885.1 Clostridia bacterium
ATAGGGTGCATAGATCAGAATGGCTGCCGCATCCTCGGGAACGGCGACAGTATCTCCCGTTACGAGAGAAAGCTCCTTCTGAACTGCGTTCTCATCTACGATGATATCGGCAAAGGAGGTATCAAAGGGAGTTTCTCCGTGGCCTGTAAGGGTGTAAATAACGGGTATGCTGTCGCTTGTAACGTAGTCGATGGCGCCTGTTATCTCATTTTCCGCAAAGAAATACTCAGAGTAGGAGGGAACGCTGCCGGTGGAATAATAGCTGGACATCAGATAGTCGTAGCACTGCTCGTAGGTAAGATAATTTCCGGGCAGGCCGTCCAGCTCATACCTGAGAAGATCCACAGGGGAAAGGCAGACGCTTCTTTTTTCCGTTTCGAAAACGAGAGAGTTCTGGGTGAGGCCCTCGTCTCTGTATTTTTCAAGGAATCCGGGGTTGGAAACGGGGTCTATGACCTTGAGGGTAATGTAGGAGCAGGCATCTGCATACTTATCCAGAAGGTTAACGATGTTAACGTCAAGAGGGATAGTCTCCTGAGTGTTATTCTCTGTGGTGTAGGTATAGGTATCGGAGTAGACACGGTAAATAGTGATCTCCGTATCAACAGCCTCAAGAAGCTTTTTGCTGTCGGCACCGACGGTGGCCAGCTTTTCGGGCGTTGTATCGGGCTTTGTCAGCGTTGTGGGGAGCTGACCGATAAATACGTTAAGGGCAATAACAACGGCAACTGCAATAGCTGCAATTCCTATGCTGTAGGAGCCCATGAGCAATGATCTTTTGTTTTTCATTTTCATAGCACCTCCCATCAGTTCCAGCGTCTCTTCTCAAAGGACAGCACCGTGAAGAAAACGAAAAGAGCTGCCGCAGAGAGGTAGTAGACGAAGGCTGTAATATCGAAAACGCTGCTTGCGAAGGCGGTAACGGGTCTGAAAATGAAAAGAACGGAAACAGCCTTTGCGAGAAGGCCCTCATAGAGAGAGGACTTTACGAAATAAACGATAACGCTTGCCGCAACGAGAGCCGCACCGGAGGCTATTCCCGCAACGAGGCTCTTTGTTATATAGTAAACGAGAGTGCCGATGGCAACGGAAAGCACGATGAGGGCAACAAGTGCGCTCACAGGGGTGGTGGGGATATCTCCTGCAAGGGGAGTGCACAGGTAGAGTGCAAAGAAAAGGAGAAAATTGATAATTGCGGTGATAACGATATTATCAAAGAGAGATGAAATGAAGATACCGATGGCGATAACGGCACAGCCCAAAAGGAAGAAGGCCAGAATAGAGCCGTATGCCAGGGCAAGGTTCATGCCTGTTGCAGCAAACTGAGATACGATAAGAGGGTATGTGCAGATAACGGCACAGGGAATGGCAAGGATCGTAACAAGGGCAAAATACTTGCCGAGAACCACCTGGGTGGTGGTTATGGGGAGAGAGTAGAGCAGCTGGTCTGTTTTTGTTCTGCGCTCCTCAGAGAAGGATCTCATTGTGAGGAGGGGGGCCAGCAAAAAGCACCAGAAGGCGCTATCCGCAACCGTATACTCTATTTGGGGAGCGGCCAGAGTGAACTGATATCTGAAGCAGAAATAGCCGAAAATGGCAAGAACGGCAACCATAAAAATGGGGCCGGTCATACCGAAGAGGGCGGAGCGGAATTCCTTTTTATAAATAGCAAGCATTATTCCTCATCCTCCGTTTCCTCATCATCAGCCTCAGGCTCCTCATCCACAAAGATCTCCTCGTAGTATGCGGCGCCCTTTTCGCTTTCGGTGATAACTCTTTTTTTGCCCTTGCGGGAGAGCTTCTCCTCCTTGTCGGAGCTGCGCTCCATAGCATATGCAGCTCCCGCATCAAGGCTCTCGCCTGCGAGACGGACAAATGCCTCCTCAAGGGTCTCGTTTTTGGTGAGAGCCTCAAAGCTCTCGTCTGCAACTATACGGCCCTTGGATATCATAATAACGTGATCGCAAACAGCCTCGATCTCCTGCAGGATATGGCTGGAGAGGATAACGGTGTGCTCCTCGCCGAGCTCCTTAATAAGGCTGCGTATCTCGATTATCTGAAGAGGGTCAAGACCAACGGTGGGCTCGTCCAGAATAATGATATCGGGGTCACCTACAATGGCCTGTGCAATACCAACACGCTGCTTGTAGCCCTTAGAGAGGTTTCTGATAAGGCGGTCTGCCACGTCGGCAATGCCTGTTTTCTCCATAACGAACTCCAGCTCATCATAGAGCTCCTCCTTGCGAAGGCCCTTTGCAAGAGCAACGAATTCAAGGTATTCAAAGGGGGTCATATCCATGTAGAGAGGGGGCTGCTCAGGCAGATAGCCTATGCAGCGCTTGGCCTCAACGGCATCGCCTATAATATCGAAGCCGTTGACTGTAATGCTGCCCTGTGTTGGAGCGAGGCAGCCGCATATCATATTCATAGTAGTAGATTTTCCCGCTCCGTTGGGGCCGAGAAAACCGTATACCGCACCCTGATCCACCTTGAAGCTGATGTCCTTGACAGCGGGGATAGGGCCGTATTTTTTGGAAAGGTTTTTAACTTCTATCAAACCTGTTTCCTCCCGAAACAATAATTTAAAGCAGCAATAGCTTATAACCTATTCATTATAACACTTTGAAAAGGAAAATGTGTGAACATTTGAAAGAATTTTTTTCGAAATGAGCATTTTTTCTTTCGCCGCACGGGCCATCAGGGCAAAAAAGAAAAAAATATCAGGAATTCGTTGCAAAAAAGGAAAAATTGTATTATACTATAAATTGTAATATAGTGTCTTGAAATTCTGCGAAAGGAGAAAAGCTTGATTAGCATCAAGCTCCGTGATCGGGGGCTC
Organism: Clostridia bacterium; assembly: GCA_017395885.1. Taxonomy (GTDB): domain Bacteria; phylum Bacillota; class Clostridia; order Oscillospirales; family CAG-272; genus Avispirillum. The sequence continues at coordinate 2,840 of JAFQNM010000061.1, forward strand.
CGGCCTTCGTCGGAATAATAATATGGGTAAGTTCTGGAACCTTCTCAGAAGCTTTTTCGGCATGAGAAAGGATATTGGTATAGATCTTGGAACAGCAACGGTGCTGGTTTACGTACAGGGCAAGGGAATCGTGCTCAAGGAGCCCAGCGTTGTTGCCATAGACCAAAATACGGATAAGATACTGAAGGTGGGTAAGGAGGCCCAGCAGATGCTGGGAAGAACTCCCGGTAATATCACGGCGATCCGTCCCCTGAGAGACGGCGTTATCAGCCAGTATGAGTACACCCTCAGAATGATCCAGTATTTTATCAAGCGTGCCTGCGGAAACTCCATCCTTGCGCCGAGAGTGGTTATCTGCGTTCCCAGCGGAATCACCGAGGTCGAGGAGAGAGCCGTTGTAGATGCGGCAACTCAGGCGGGAGCAAAGAATACGTACCTCATTGAGGAGCCTGTTGCGGCGGCCATCGGTGCGGGGATCGATATTTCAACCCCCAACGGACATATGATCGTCGATATCGGAGGCGGCACCTGCGACGTTGCGGTGATCTCCCTTGGCGGAGTGGTGGTTTCCGAGTCCATAAAGGTAGCGGGAGACCGCTTTGACGAGGCAATTATCAGATACGTGCGCCGTCGCCATAACGTGCTTATCGGCGAGCGAACGGCAGAGGAGATCAAGATAAAGGTCGGCTGTGCATGGCAGAGAGAGGAGCCGAGAGTTATAGAGGTGAAGGGCCGATGCCTTGTTCAGGGACTGCCGAAGGTGGTTCGCATCTCGTCTCTCGAAATGCCCGATGCCCTTGAGGAGCCAATAACGGCCATTATCGAGGCAGTTTGCTCCGTCATAGAGAGAACCCCTCCGGAGCTTGTGGGCGATATTCTTTATAACGGCATCGTTATGACCGGAGGAGGAAGCCTGCTCTACGGCCTGGATAGATTGATAGCAAACGTAACGGGAATCAAAACAAAGATCGCAGATAAAGCAGTTTCCTGCGTGGCTATCGGAACGGGCCTTTCTCTGGAGCATATCTCCAGCATCCCCGAGGGCACCATCAATATCTCAAGACAGAGACAGAAGCAGAACTGATATGATAAATAAAAAAGCATCCCGTAAAAGCATCCGCTTTGCAGGATGCTTTTTGCTTTTTATAGTTATGTAAACCGGAATTTGATATAAAAGATGTCCCCCGATCACTATCGGGGGACACGGTTATTTCTTTTTTGCAGCTTTTTTTTCGGGGCGCTTATTGGGAGAGGGCTTTGATATCTTATGGGCGGCGCTTTTTTTAGTATCCTTATTTCGTCCTTTCGTATCTGCTCTTTTTGTGCCGCCTCCTGTGCTATGAGGCTTATGCTTATCGCCTTTTTTCTGCCTGCTCTTTTGGGCGGAGCTGCCTTTTGAATCCTTGGGCGTATGGCTTCGGTTATCCGGTGCAACGAGGCAATCCTTGCCGTAGCCTATAAGGTCTTCTCTTTGGCAGAGGATCAGAGCCTCTCTCACCATATTACGGTTTTCAGGCCGACGGTACTGCAGAAGAGCTCTTTGCAGCTGCTTTTCCCTGTAATCCGTGGGGCAGTATATCTCTTTTCCCGTCAGGGGATCTATGCCTGTATAGAACATTACCGTTGATGCGGTGCCCGGGGTGGGATAATAGTCCTGCACCTGCTCGGGGTTCAGGCCTATCTTCTTTGTGTAAAGCGCCAGCTCCACCGCATCGGAGAGGCGGCTGCCCGGGTGGCTGGACATAAGATAGGGCACCAGATACTGCTTAAGCCCCTCCTCCTCCGTCAGGCGGAAGAATTTTTCACGGAATTTGTCGTATACCGCAATATCGGGCTTGCCCATACAGGAGAGCACGTGGCCGGTGCAGTGCTCGGGGGCTACCTTGAGCTGACCGCTGACGTGGTCACGTACAAGCTTTCTGAAGAAGCTGTCGTCCTTATCGGCCAGCATATAGTCAAAGCGGATGCCGCTTCTGATAAACACCTTTTTAATGCCGGGGATCTTTTCTACCTCGGAAAGCAGCCTTACGTATTCCGAATGATCTGCGTTAAGATTTTTGCAGGGGGTGGGAACGAGGCATCTCTTGTTCTGGCAAACGCCGCTTTTGAGCTGCTTTTCGCAGGCAGGTGAGCGGAAGTTTGCCGTTGGGCCGCCTATATCGTGAATGTATCCCTTAAAATCGGGCATTGAGGCAATGAGGCGAGCCTCCTCCACAACGCTTTCTATGCTTCTGGAGCGAACGCTTCTGCCCTGATGAAAGGCCAGTGCACAGAAGTTACAGCCGCCGAAGCAGCCTCTGTTGTGAGTAATGGAGAATTTCACCTCTGCAATGGCGGGAACTCCGCCATCCGCCTCGTACATGGGGTGCCAGTCTCTCTTGAAGGGAAGGGCATACACCCTGTCAAGCTCCTCTCTCTCAAGGGGAGGCTGAGGCGGGTTTTGCACAAGCATCCTGTCTCCGTAATACTCAACGATGGCCTTACCGTTTATGGCATCGTTGTTTTTGTACTGCACTGCAAAGGCGGCGGCGTACTTTTTCTTGTTTTCCTTCAGCTCGTCGTAATCGTAGCCGTGGGGCTCGCCGTTTTCGTCCACACCCTCGGCACACTCAAAGTTTATCCTTTCACCTCTTTTGCAAAGGTATGAGGTTCCCCTCACGTCTCTGATCTTTTTAACGGGAACGCCTCTGTCAAGAAGCTGAGCGATGCGTATGATAGATCTTTCGCCCATTCCGTAGGAGAGGATATCAGCTCTGGAGTCCACCAGAACGCTTCGGCGCACCTTGTCCGTCCAGTAATCGTAGTGGGCGCAGCGGCGAAGGGAGGCCTCGATGCCGCCGATAATGATGGGAACGTCGCCGTATGCCTCACGTATGCGGTTGCAGTAGACGATAACGGCGCGGTCAGGTCTGTATCCTGCCTTTCCGCCGGGGGAATAGTAGTCGTTCGTCCTTTTTTTCTTGGATGCCGTGTAGTGGCAGACCATAGAGTCTATATTGCCTGCAGAAACGAGAAAGCCAAGGCGTGGGCGCCCGAATTTCTTCATAGAGTCGCAGGATTTGTAGTCAGGCTGGGGGAGCATTGCAACAACAAAGCCCTCGGCCTCGAGAACACGGCAGATAAGAGCCGCACCGAAGGAGGGATGGTCCACGTATGCATCGCCCGAAACGTAAACGAAATCGGGCACGTCCCGTCCGAGAGCGTGAACCTCCTCGGGGGTCACGGGCAAAAAGCTTTTAGCAAGTTCCATAATGAGATCCTATCTTTGTTTTTGCAGAAACTTTTTTGCAAAAAAGTTTCCGCACCTTCAAAAAACTCTAAAAAAGATTGATATAAACAGGTATTTGTCTATATCTGTTTATGATATAAGTTTGCCAATTCTGTTAATTCTTCTACTAAATTTTCTTTCCAAACAGCTTTTTGAATGAGCCATTCACAGGGAAAATCTTTACACAAACCGCACAATTGGACCTTATGCTTTCTCTTCAACAAATCGAAGAAACTCTTCTCTGGTCATAATAACGTTCACAGCCGAGATGAAAGCAGGAGCTGTGAGGCCTGAGGGGAGGCCGAGAGCCTCTGCGATACTGTCACGGCGCTCAGAGCTTCCCTCGCTACCGGAAAGGCCAAGCTCGAAAAGGTCTGATTTTTTCAGCCTTTCTCCTGTTGGAGCCGAGGTGCTGCGATTTTTCATAAAGGTCTCAAAGATCTCACGGAGGATGTGGGCGCTGACACCCTCAACTCCCAGCGTACCCTCCTTGGAGCCCTCTTTTTTTCGTTTTTCCTTGCCCTTTATTTTGGGAATATAAAGGTTATATATCTTGTCGGGCGGTATTGCTCCCGAAAGATGGGAGCGGATAAGCTTTCCTGCTCCGTCGGAGTCGGTAAGGATTATAACTCCGTTCTCCGAAAGGCGCTTTATCAGATTGAGCTTATTCTTTCCCTTGAAAACACCGAAGCCGTCGGTGGTGATTATCTCTCCGTCGATGACGGAGGAGAGCTTTATTTTATCGTACTTGCCCTCAACGATGACGGGCAGGTCTATTTTTATCTTTTCCATATTATCTTGCCCTTCTCTTTGCGGGAATGGTGCAAATGAGTCTTTCCAGGGCGATGTAGTCAAGCGATGTGCTTTTCAGTTTAAGATCTGCCTCACGGCAACGCTTTGCCGCCGCAAGAAGCCGCTCGGGAGGTGAGCCTGCCACCGCCGCAAGATAAAGGCCTGCTCTGTATTCGTGCATCTTCATTTCGCGGGCAACCGTTTGCTTGTCAGCGCCCTCGTGGGCAAGGTAGGCAACGGTCATCATATCGCAGATGCATCTGGTCACCGAGGCCAGCACCATAACGGCGCTTTCTCTGTGCATTTTGTGTATGTGAAGAACAGAGAGGGCGCGTCTTCTGTCGCCCTCCAGAATGGCGTTTGCAAGGGCAAAGGCATCCTCCTCTGCGGTAACGGAGCTGATCTCCAGTACCGTATCTGTGCCGATGACGGAAATATTATTTGCAAGGCAGTATGCCGAGAGCTTGTCAAGCTCGCCGGAAAGGATGAACATATTGTCCGTGCAGCGGCGAACGAGGGTGTCCTGTGCATCGGGGGTCATCTCCAGAGAGTCCTGGGAGAGCCTGCGTGCTATCCATTTTCTGAGCTCGGCGGGAGATTGAGCCGTCAGGTCAACGAGCTTTGCCACCGCCTCATATTTTTTAAACATTTTGGAGGGCTTTTTTGCCGTGCCCGGGTCAAAGCCTCCGGGGGGAGCTACGATGAGGAGAACGGTGCTGTCGGGGTCAACTCCTCGTATAATATCGAAAAGAAGCTCCGTTTCCTCCTCGGTGAGAGAGGTGAGATCGGCATTGTAGCGAACGAAGGACCTGTCTCCCATCATGGAAACGCTGAGAGTTGCCGCCTCAAGCTCGCCCAGAGCGGCATCTGCATCGGCGGAGATGATGTGAGTATTCCAGCTTGCAAGGTCCGGGTCATCGCCAACGGTGTGGACCTGTGCCCGGCCGGCATAGAATTTTTTCAGATACTCCTCGTCTCCGTAAAAAAGATAGGTGCCCGAAAGGCCGCTTTTAAGCTCCTTACGAAAATCAGCCTGTGTCATACCGATCCTCCTTTCTGTTGAATGAGATATGGGGTCAGGCAGATCAGGCCTGTCTGACCGCTTTTGAAGCTTTTCAGCTCAGAGATCACTCGCCGTCAGCCAAACGTACGGTAAGCTCCATACGTGTTCGCTGGGCGGTCATTCCTCTCAGCTCAACTGCATAATCCAGAACTATTTTGCCGCCCTGCTCCGTAACGGTGTTTTCCACACGGTTGCCGTAGGTGCACATATCGATAGAGCCGAAGGGGGTTGAATAAATGCTGAATATCCGCTTGCTCCTTTCGATAACGAAGGCAGAGGAGAGGGGCCCGAGGCGCTCAACGGTAATGCAGGTGGGGGTCTCCGGCTCAAATGAGATAACGGTGGTGCAGCCCTGCACCTCCTCAATGGCAGTCTCCTCATAGGAAATGCAAAGGCGGCCCTCCTTCATTTCAAGAACGGCCTCGCTCATCAGCTTATATTCGTTGTTAACGTCTCTTTTGGCAGGGGCGGAGGAGAAGCGTCCGTCAGGGGAGTCCTCATCGCCTCCGAGAGAGAAAAGACCCACTCCGGTCATGTCGCACTGGGTACTTTTCATATTGATAATGACCCTTTTGCCGTTGATGGCAGGGGCCTTCTTTTCATATTCGGAAATAGGCATAATTAACATTGGGGGCTGTGGCACCGAGGGGAGAAACGGTCTCCCCTGCGGTCACGCAGCCCCATCCTTTTTATTTCTTAAAGAATTCAAGCTCGCCATCGGGAACGAAGTCGCCGCCGATGCAGGGAGCGCCCCACTGCTTTGCATATCCTGTTTCTGCGGGAGCTGCCCAGTGGATAGCGTTTTTGATGATCTGAATAACGTTTTCGTTATAGTAAACGGGGAATTCCTCGTGGCCGGGCTGGAAGTAGAACACCTTACCGTAGCCGCGTCTCCAGCAGCAGCCGCTTCTGAAAACGTAGCCTGTTTCGAACCAACCCATAAACACAAGCTCATCAGGCTCGGGGATCTGGAAGGGTTCTGCATAGATCTCCTCGGCATCAAGCTTGAAGTGGGTGGGAATGCCCTTTGCGATGGGGTGGATGGGGTTAACGTTCCAAACTATCTCCTGCTTGTTCATACCCCAGAGGAGGTTGCCCGTTGTGCCGACTACCTTCTGGAAAACCTTGGAGTAGTGAGCGGAGTGGAGGCAGATGAGACCCATACCCATATAAACACGGGTCTTGACCTTTTCAGCGATCTCCTCAGAAACCTCCCAGTGAGCCATATGGCCCCACCAGATAAGAACGTCGGTGTTGTTGAGGACCTCGTCGGTAAGGCCGTGCTCGGGCTCATCGAGGGTGGCGGTTCTAACCTCAAAATCCTCGCAGCCGATAGCCTTTGCGATCTGCGCATGAATACCCTCAGGGTATATTTCTGCGATTTTTTCTTCGTCTCTTTCGTGTCTGTATTCGTTCCAGACAGTTACTCTGATCTTTGCCATAACAAATCTCACTTTCTAAAATATTTGATACTGTAATTATATCAAATCAAGCTCTCCATTTCAATAGTTTTTGCTTATCGAATTATTAACATATGAGGAAATGATGAGGTATAATACAGCGCCGCACGCCTGTATACTGTCAGAATCCCGAATACCGGTTTATCGGGGAGGGGAGACGGTCGCTTTTTTGACTTGAATTTACAATGTAAGTGCAACAGAATAAAAAAGGAGTGACACAAAGGAAAAATCCTGTATAATGGTGTTTGCGGACAACCTAAACAGGAGGAGACCAAATGTGTCACTACAAACATCTTAGCACAAAAGAAAGAGAA
>JAFQNM010000062.1 GCA_017395885.1 Clostridia bacterium
ACTGGAGACAGAAGAATCTGTATGCAAGGGGATCGTAGCCCTTGGATTCGAGGAGGGAAACGGTGAGAAACTCGCCGCTGGACTTGCTCATCTTTCCGGAGTTTGTATTAAGGTGGAGAACGTGCATCCACCAGTTGCACCACTTGTGGCCGAGGTAAGCCTCAGACTGAGCGATCTCGTTTGTGTGGTGGGGGAAAGCGTTATCAATACCGCCGCAGTGAATATCAAGGTACTCACCGAGGTGCTTCATAGAGATGCAGGAGCACTCGATGTGCCAGCCGGGGTAGCCTACTCCCCAGGGGCTGTTCCACTTAAGCTCCTGGTCGTCGAACTTGGATTTTGTGAACCAGAGAACAAAGTCTGCCTTGTTTCTCTTGTTGTCGTCCTTTTCAACGCCCTCTCTGACGCCGTCCTGAAGGTCCTCCTCCTCAAAGTTGTGGAAGACGTAGTACTGCTCAAGCTTTGAGGTATCGAAATAGATATTTCCGCCTGCCTCGTAGGCGTAGTCCTTTTCGATGAGCTTCTTTATCACCTTGATAAACTCGCCGATGCACTGAGTTGCGGGGGCAACGACCTCAGGCTTTCTGATATTCAGCTTTTTGCAGTCCTCGAAGAAGGCATCGGTATAAAACTTTGCGATCTCCATAACGGTCTTTTTCTCGCGCTTTGCTCCTTTGAGCATCTTGTCCTCACCCTCGTCGGCATCGCTTGTAAGGTGGCCAACGTCGGTGATATTCATAACACGCTTTACCTCATAGCCCGAGTAGCGCAGATATCTGTCCAGGATATCCTCCATAATATATGTGCGGAGGTTGCCGATATGAGCAAAATGGTAAACGGTGGGGCCGCAGGTATACATAGATACCTTGCCGGGCTCGTTAGGAACGAATTCGTCCTTCTGATGAGTGAGGGTGTTGTAAAGCTTCATGATCTTTATTATTCCTTAATGATATTTAAACTTTTTTGGGGGATCTTTTTTGAAAAGAACACAAATATTAGAATTATCAGCGAGATACCCAGAGCAAAAACGGCAAGGGCAACGTAGGGCGTTAGTCCTCTGAAGGGTAGCTGATTAAGCAGTAGGGTAGAGCCGTTGAAAAATGCGTGCATTATAATCGGTGCAAGGATGGAATCGTATTTTTCATAGATAAGAGTGAGGAGGATGCCAAGCAGAGCAGTATATATAAACTGCTCAACATCTCCGTGGGCCGCACCGAAAATGAGAGAGGAGAGAAAAACCGCAAAGCCTGTGGGCATTGCCTCCTTCATAGTATTATATATGAGGCCTCTGAAGAGTATCTCCTCTGTAAATCCTGTAACAAGTGCAACGTTCAGCAGCTGCAGCACAACGCCTGAGCTTTCAAATATTGCATTGGTAGAGGGATCTGTTCTGACAGCGCCGCTAAAGAAGATCAGATAAACAAGTGCCACAGCAACGCTGGTTACTATCTGAGCGGTAACGCCCAGAGCGGCACAGGCGCAAAGACCTTTTGCAGAGGCAGACCTCAGGCGGATCGCCTTGGCAAAGCTTTTTTTGCGAAGGCAGAAGAAGATAATGTAGCCTGAGATAGTAAGGATGCCTGAAACGATTCCGATCTCGTTGATATGATCTCTGTAGCCTGAATACTCTATCAGTCCCTCATAGATCAGAGATGGGGAGAAGCCTGCTCTGCCGACAACGGCAGAAAGGGCAAAAAGGCTGATGGTGGCATACTGCATAAAAACGAAGAATGCATAGTAGCCGAAGGCAGCAAGGAGAGAGAGAAAGAAGGCGGCAAGAGGCGAACGCTCGGCAAGGCTTCTTCCGCAGGAGGAGCAAAAGCGTGCGCCGGGCTGGTTTTCAAAGCCGCAATCCTTGCAGATACAGGGAGCGGGATTACTGTTCATTTTCTGCGGTCTCGTTCTTTTCCTCAAGAGCCTTGAGCTTTTTTTCCAAAGCCAGCATTCTGCGGTTAACGTTGCAGAGCTCCTGAGAAACAGGGTCGGGAATATGAACCTGGTCAAGGTCAATGGGATCGACCTTGCGGCCCTCTCTTCGAACGATATGAGCGGGAATGCCCACAGCGGTGCAGTTTTCGGGAACAGGGCCGAGAACAACGGCGCCTGCTGCAATCTTTGAACCGTCACCAACGGTGAAGTTGCCGAGCACCTTTGCGCCAGCACCTACCATAACGTTGTTTCCAAGGGTAGGATGTCTCTTGCCCGTATCCTTACCGGTACCGCCGAGGGTAACTCCCTGATAAAGGGTGCAGTTATCTCCTATAATGGTGGTCTCACCGATAACAACTCCGCTGCCATGGTCAATAAAGAGGCCCTTTCCTATCTGAGCACCGGGGTGGATCTCGATACCGGTCAGAAATCTGGCAGACTGAGAGATAAAGCGGGCAGAGGTATAGTGCTCGCCCTCATAAAGCTTATGGGCGATCCTGTATGCCATAATTGCGTGAAAGCCGGAGTAGAGCATAGCCGCCTCTGTTCTGCTTTTAACGGCAGGGTCTCTTTCGCAAATGGCGTCAATATCCTCCTTTGCTTCACGGGCAAAGGATCTCACGGGCTCGGGCACCAGCTTTTTGGCCGAGTCCTTTATCTTGTTAATATTCTTTTTATCGAGCTTGATCTTTATTTCAAACATAATTCAATAAATAAAAAATAGAGTAGGGCGGAGCGGTTTAAAGGCTTATCATATAAATGATAAGGGTAGCCGCAGAAAAGGCGATAATAAGGGATACCAGCACGGTGACCGCAATGGCAAGAATGAGAGCCAGGCGGGAGCGTGTGCGGTTCCACGTATGCCAGAAGAAAACGAATCCTGCAGCAACGAGAAGAGCAAGGGCTATAACGAAGAAGTATTCAATAGCTTTCATTATTGAGGATCTCCCTGTGATACAGTATATTCGCCTACCTGCAGGAGCTTTCCGTTTTCCCATGCAAATTCCTTGCAAAGGATCTTTTCGGGGTCGGTATAATCCTGGCTTGTTATAAGCTTCTCCTCAGGAAATACAGTGAGCTCGTAGAGAGATGAAAGCTCGTGAGAAAGAACGAAGCTTTCCTCCTCGGTGTCCCAGAGCCAGGCCATGCCCTGAAGGTTTTCCGTAGTAACGGAGCAAGGGATATAAAGGTCCTGATAACCGTCGAAATTCATATCCTGAAAGAGGCCGTAGCTGAAGGCATATTCAAAGTCGAGGCTGGCATAATACTCTCCCTTAAGGGGGAAGAGTATCTGCTGAACGGTTTTTTCCTCGGTGTTGCAGATATCGAGAACTGCGCTGCCGTCCTCAATAAGGAAGAAATAAGCGGTGAGCTTAGAGCCGTCCACCGTGACCCGGCCAAGCATATTTTCTTTTGTATGGAACACCTTGTAGCTTGGCTTGCAGGCAAAGAGAAAGGCTGTGGCCAGCATCAGAGCGGTAATACAGAAAATGATTCTGAGAGAGGTCCTTGTCATAGATCTGACGTTCATTGTTCCGGGCTCCTTTCTTAGAGCTTAGGCTTCAGGCTGCAGGTGCAGTATCCGAGCTATGGTCGTCCACCCTGACGGGGAGACCGTCCTCAAAATAGCCTGTATAGGTTCTGCCGTCTGTCCACGTATATGTTCCCTGACCCCAGGGTGTATTGTTACGGAATTCGCCGGTGTAGACCTCGCCGTTAGCATACTTATAGATGCCGTTGCCGCTTTTCATATCGTCGGCAAACTCGCCCTCGTAAATGCTACCGTCGCTGTAGGTGTAAACGCCGCTTCCGTGCTTGAGGTTGTTTTTATAGGTGCCCACGTAGCTTGCACCGTCCACAGAGGTGAAGGTGCCCTCTCCGTGCTTCATTCCGTCGAGAAAATCACCTGTATATTTTGAGCCGTCGCTATAGGTATAGGTGCCCTTTCCGCTGCGCTTACCGGCAGAGAAGGAGCCCTCGTAGCGGTCGCCGCTCGTAAGGGTGAGAACGCCCTCGCCGCTCGGCTTGTCAGCAATAAAGGTGCCCTCGTAAACGTCGCCGTTTGAGTAGGTGAGCTTGCCCTTGCCGTGCTTGACAAGGTCCTGCATCTCGCCCTCGTAAACGTCGCCGTTTGAATATTCAATGGTACCGTTTTCGCTATTGACGGTAGCGGTCAGTCCCTTGACCTCGTCGTTGCCGCTGTAGGAAATGCGGCCGGACTTAGGGTAGCCGCTCGTATCCGTGATGCCCACGAATTTAACGGAAAAGCCGTCCTGAAAGTTATACTTCACGTATCTGATGCCGCAGAGATAGAGCACTGTCAGAAGGAGTATAACGGCGAGAAGAGCACAAACTGCCGTAATGATAATGTTGGTACGGGCAGAGAGGCTGTTTTTCATTTTTCTTTTTTTAACGTTAACGTCTGCCATTGGGATGACCGTTCCTTTCTTTAAGAGTAGGGGAAGCCGTATCCGGTCAGAGCTTTTTGTAAGCGCTTATCATAGTATCAATAAGCTCAAGCAGCTTAGGGAGACAAAGGGAAATACCCACAGCGCAGGCAATGAAAAGCACAGCAAAGATAAAAGCTGCAATAATAGAGGATGGCTTGGCCTCAAACCTCACCTGAGCGGTGGGGCGAGAGTCCTCGGGGAGGTAGAAAAGCGCCTTTGAAAGATCGATGCGAGAAGGGATATCCTCAGAGCGGAAGAATTTGTAAACGGAATTGAAGAATCCCTTTTTCGATTCAATCCTGCACTCATCCTCGTTGGCTATGAGAATATACTTTCTCAAAGGCTGACCGTCCTTGAGACTCCTTCTGACAGCGGAGGATGCCTTTATGCCAAGGTCTGCAAGGGTAACGGCAGTCTCACCTGAGTTATTCTTCCCAACGGAGAGTGCCTTAACTATCCTTCCTGCAGAATATCTGGAGAAGGCGTAGAAAATAACGCCTATGGCCAGACCAATGCATATTGCAAAGACGATCACCGTAAGAGAAACGGAGGAATTATCAAGGGCAAAATTAGTGTAATACGTTTTAAGATCAAACATTTTGATTACATATCTTTCTTGAGCACGTCAACGCCGAGATACTTTCTGAGCACCTCAGGAACGGTAACGCTGCCGTCAGAGTTCTGGTTCTGCTCAACGATGGCAGGGAGGATACGGCTTGTTGCAAGGCCGCTTCCGTTAAGAGTGTGCACGAACTCGGTCTTGTTGGAGCCGTCACGCTTAAATCTCATGCCGCCGCGGCGAGCCTGATAGTCACGTGCGTTGGAAACGGAGGAGACCTCTTTGTAGCCGTCCATAGAGGGGATGTGGATCTCAATATCGTAGGTTCTTGCCATAGAAGCAGAGCAGTCTGCAGCGGCAAGCTTAACTGTTCTGAAGTGGAAGCCAAGACCCTTAACGAGAGCCTCTGCCTTGCCAACGAGCTCCTCGAATGCTGCATCAGAGTCCTCGGGGCGGGTATACTGAACCATTTCAACCTTGTTGAACTGGTGGCCTCTTACCATACCGCGCTCATCAGCTCTGTAGCTTCCTGCCTCACGGCGGAAGCAGGGGGTATAGGAGATATATTTTCTGGGGAGGTCAGCCTCTGTGAGGATCTCGTCACGGTGAAGAGAAACGAGAGCAGTTTCCGCTGTGGGAAGCATAAATCTTCTTCTTTCGTCCTCAGCAGCCTCAAGCCAGTAGACCTCGTCCTGGAACTTGGGGAACTGACCTGCGGTAAGGCCGCACTCGTAGCCGAGCATATGGGGAACGAGAACGTACTCGTAGCCGTCGGCGATGTGAGTATCGATAAAGTAGTTGAGAAGAGCCCACTCAAGGCGTGCGCCCCATCCGCGGTAGATCCAGAAGCCGTTACCGGAGAGCTTTGCGCCTCTCTTATAGTCGATAAGGCCGAGGTCTGTACAAAGGTCTACGTGGTTCTTGGGCTCAAAGTCAAACTTGTGAGGCTCGCCAAAATAGCGAAGGGGCTGGTTGTTTTCCTTGCCGCCTTCGAGAAGGTCGGTATCGGGAAGATTGGGAAGAC
>JAFQNM010000063.1 GCA_017395885.1 Clostridia bacterium
CAACAGGCAACTATTGATTCATCTGTACAGTAGTTTTAGCGCGGGCGTAACAAATATTTAACAGCAAGGAGGTCTGCACTTTGCCCACGATTAAAGATGTTGCCAAAATCGCAGGAGTGTCTCACAGCACAGTCTCGAACGTATTAAACGGTACGAAGCCTGTAAGTCCCGACAAGGTTAAAAGAATCGAATCCGCCATGGCCGAATTGGGATATCACCCAATTCCGTTGCGCGCAATCTGAAATGCGCTTCGCGCAAATTGATTGCGCTTGTTGTACCTACAATAGACGATCATTTTTATCTCCAGGCATTCGACTCAATGCAGAATATATTCCGCGAGCACGGATACAGGCTTTGTCTGTTTACCACCGATGATATCGCTGAATACGAATCCGCCTGTGTCCGCGAAGTTCTTGCCGACAAATATGCCGGAATGTTTCTTGTAACCTCCCAGCCCAACAACAGCACATTGCTCGAGGAAATACGTTCAAGCAATACTACGCACACGGTATTTTTAGACAGAGCTCCCGCGATCTCGTGCGTAGACTTTGTGGGAATGGATACCAAAAATCTGATATCCGATATAATAAGCAATCTTTCGGGCAATGCTCCTCTTTCATGTGCAGTTATCACGGGGTCTCTGGAATATTCCTCCGAAAAGAATTTTCTCAACGCTATTCTTTCCAATGTTCCCACGATCCAGCAGGATTACATAATTGAAACAAGCGGTCGAAAAGACAGTGCCTTTTTGTCTGCATTCAATCTCCTTCAGGCTCCTGTGCCTCCCCAAATAGTATTTGCTTCAACCTCACTAATAGCCGAGGGTATAAGCAAAGCTCTTGATTTCCGCCGCAATCCTGAAGATATAAAACATCTCATTTGTTTAAGCGGAAATCATTGGAGCTCTCATACTCAGAAAAACACCGAATATATATTCACAGATTATATGAGCGTGGTCAATCAGGCCGTGTCTCTCATGCTCGAAAGCATTGATGAAGGTATTTTCCATACTCCCGTCAGTTACTCTATCGAGATGCATATGGACCACACTTTCGACAAAAAAAGCATACAGCTTTTTAACGATTCCAAAAACATCGTTCCCGAACGTACTTTTCCTGCGGAGCCCGCTAAGTCCAGAGACGTTCTGCGAGTTTTAATGCTCGATAACCTCACAGTCAACTCAATAAAGGCGCTTCTTCCCGCATTTACACACAAGTATTCTGTCGATGTGGAATTCACAAAACTCCCTTACGATAGGTTATATTCAGCAATAAACAAAGAAGCCTCAAACAACTACTATGATCTATTCTGCGTTGACCTCCCATGGGTATCCGAACTCGCCAACAAGGGTGTAATAGAAAATATTACTCCTCGCTTACAAACCGATAAGCATATATTAGATTTGTTCACCCCGCAAATAATGCACGATTTTACAGGCTATGAGGGTGAATATTACGGCATTCCGTATTTCTATTGTGCGCAGCTTCTATTCTATAGAAAAGACCTTTTTGAAAACCTTACTTGCAGAAGTATGTTTTATGAAAAATACAAAACAGATCTTCAGCCGCCAAAGACATGGGTCGAGTATAATGCTATAGCAGAATTCTTCACCAAAAAGTACAATCCCGATTCACCCGTCACTTATGGAACAACTTTAGGCAGCCGCATAGCCAACGCAGGTGTATGCGAATTCTTCCCCAGACTCTGGGCATATAACGGAACACTCTTTGAGAACAACCGTTTCCAGCTTAATTCACCTGCCGCCGTTATGGCATTGGAGGACCTTAAGCCCGCACGCATGGGCTGGGCGATAGGAAATGCCCCTATTATTGCCTTTGTCAGAAGATTCCGTATGAAGGACGGAAGCGTTATGACAAACCCCGGTGTTAATAACCCCGATATCGTTGCTCCCATCGGTGACATTGATGAGCGTGTTAACGTTTTACGCTTTGACAGAGAAGGCGCCGAGAGCATAGTTGTTGTAAACTTCGGTAACCATCCCGATACCGTTGGCGGAAACAAGATCTCCGGCGACTGGCCCACTCTTATGAGACATAGCTTTGAAAAGGCTATAGATAACGTTAAGTGTATGATGTTCAACGGTGTCCAGGGTGACGTAAACCACGTTAACGTACATCCCACAGGCGGATATCTTAACGATACCTTTAATGATTTTGATGACGTTTCCAGAGGCTACGGTCACACAAGATTTATGGGCAGAGTTGTTGCCGCAGGTGTAATGCAGGTCTTTGATAAGGTTTGCTACGTAGACGTAGATAATATCAGATCCAAGAAGGTGACCATCAAGGTCCCCTCCAATATGCCTACACCCGAGCAGATCCCGGAGGCTCACAGAATTAACGATCTCCACCTTGCAGGCAAGGACAGTGAGCTTCCCTATAAAGGTATGATGCTTACCACCGTTGTTGCAGAAGCAGGCCGAATGGTAAAATTGGAGCACGGTCCTGAGGCTTTTGAGATGGAGCTTACCGCTATTGCGATAGGTAATCTCGTAATGATCGGCCTTCCCGGTGAGCCCTTTACCGGAATAGGCAGAGCACTTAAGGAGGCTAAGGGATGGGATCTGGTTCTTCCTTCCTGCCTTACCAACGGCTCTGAGGGATATTTCCCCATGCAAGATGCTTATGACGAGGGTGGTTATGAAGCAAGAAGCTCCAGATTTGCCGCAGGTGTTGCGGAGTTCCTTGTTAAAGAGGGAACAAAGCTTCTCGATTCAATGAGATAAAAAACTAAGATACTCAATTTCCTTAGGGAGGTTGAGTATCTTTTTTTTATGCAAAAAAGAGGAGAGTGTTAAGCTCTCCTCAAAATTAAAAGGTATTATTCCTCTGTGAAATATGAAATAACGTCAGCAAACTTGCTGGTTACGTCAGTCTCAATACTGCTCCACATGGAAGCAAAATCGTTGGAAGCATCTCTTCCGATCATATGACGGAACTTGAAGGATACGTTTCCGTAGAGGTTTGAATAGATCAGACCGAAGTTGAAGTTGTTACCTTCAAGGATCATATCGTAGACCTTCAGATCGTAATCCTCGCTGTCCTCGGAACGGATGTAGCGATACTTCATAACTACCTCGAAGTAGTTGGGAGCAACGGTTCTGTAGCTTTCCTCATTGAGCTTTTCAAGAACAGCGCCTGCAAGATAGTCTCTTGTGGTGGTGCCGTCACTGCACATATGGCGCTCGATTCCCGCGGGAATTGCAAATGCCTTGTAGTAGTCATGCTGAGAGGTGTAGTACTTATCCTGCTTTGTGTCATACTTGGGCATGGGGAGCAGACCGTAGTCATCCTTCATATCTCTGAAACTATTTGCAACACTGAGAGTATCAGCCATGAATATCATGCTTCCGTTGATGAACTTGGAGAACATCATGCTGTTCTTTTCGCCGTTGCCGTAATAGCTCTTGTCTGCGAGAACGCCGTCGCACTCGTAAGCGAGGGTATAGAGCTTGTTGAGGGC
>JAFQNM010000064.1 GCA_017395885.1 Clostridia bacterium
AAAGCCGATGCCGCCGCTGCGGATGGGAATGCACATGCCGGGCATGCCGCTCATTTCCTCGGCAATGGTGATGGCGAAGGGATTGACCGCGTGAATCAGTTCATTGGCAAGCTGGAGATAGGTGATGGCCTCCGTGTGGGTGTTCATGGAGAAATATTTGCTGTCGGAATCGAAATTGACGCCGAGACCGTGGTCATGGTACAGCATGGAGGTGACGCCGTCGAAGCGGAAGCCGTCAAAGTGGTATTCCGTCATCCAGAATTTGAGGTTGGAGAGCAGGAAATGGATGACCTGATCCTTGCCGTAGTTGAAGCACTTGGTGCCCCATGCGGGGTGATCGCCCTTTGCTCCCTCGTGGAAAAACTGATAGGTGGTGCCGTCAAACTCGTTGATGCCCTCTGCGGTGTTTTTGACAGCGTGAGAGTGCACCACGTCAAGAAGAACGGCAATGCCCATTTCGTGAGCTGTGTTTATAAGTGCCTTCAGATCATCGCTTTTTCCGTAGCGGCTTGATGCGGCAAAGAAATTGGAGACCTGATAGCCGAAGGAGCCGTAATAGGGATGCTCCATAATAGCCATTATCTGAATGGTGTTATAGCCCATATCCTTGATACGGGGAAGGATGTTGTCTTTAAACTCCAGATAGGAGGCGACCTTGTATTCCTCGCTGGCCATACCTATATGGCACTCGTAGATAAGGGGAGATTTTGAGGGCTTGAAGCCTTCGTCAGTCCAGGGGTAGGGTGCCGTTGTCGCCTCGATCTCGGCGCACCAGAGGAGCGTGCTTTCGTCCTGAACGACTCTTGTGGCGTAGAGGGGAATGCGGCGAAGCTCACGTCCGTTGTGGATGACTACAGTCTGAACCTTCTGGCCTGCCTTAAGCGCATCATATCCCTTGAGATGAAGCTCAAAAACTCCGTAGGCATCCTCAAGGCGGGACATTTTGTGCATTCTGGGCTCCCAGCTGCAGAAATCTCCCGTCAGATACATAGAGTCGGCGCCGGGTGCCCATTCACGGTATACCCAGCCTTCCTCAGTTCTGTGAAAGCCGAAATAATTATGTGCATTTGCAAAATCGGAAAGGCTTTCGCCCTTTTTCAGAAGCTGAGAGCGCTTATCCTTGTATGCATTCATTCTGAGGTCAATATCTTTTTCGAAGGGTGCAAGATACGGGTCTATCTTAATAATTCTGTATGACATATAAACCTCCAAAGCTTTTCTACTATAACTATACCCCTTTTTGGCCGTAAAGTCAACCGCGCTATTGTGAATTTATATTTACAACTATTGCGTTTTGTGGTATCATAAGGGAAGAAAGGACGGTACATTTATGAGATCAAAGGTGTATTTTTCGAGGAATATTACTGCCAAAGAGGTAGTCAGGCTGTTCAGAGCCGTTGAAAATCCTCTGGAGGGCAGGGTTGCGGTAAAGCTTCATTCCGGTGAGAGGGGAAATCAGAATTTTCTTCGTGCCGAAATGTGGAAGGATATAGTGGCAGAGGTTCAGGGAAACCCTGTTGAGTGCAATACAGCGTACGACGGAATGAGAAACACAACCAGAAAGCATCTGTCTCTGCTTCGTGAGCACGGCTGGCTTGATGCATTCAGGGTCGATATACTTGATGCGGTGGGTCCTGACCTTGAGCTTCCCATTCCCGAGGGCAAGAGGATAAAGAAAAACTTTGTCGGCCGAACGATTGAGGAGTATGATTCGCTTCTGGTGCTTTCACATTTCAAGGGCCACCCTATGGGAGGCTACGGCGGAGCGCTGAAGCAGCTTTCCATCGGCCTTGCATCCTCCTTCGGAAAGGCTTATATCCACGGTGCGGGAGAGCCTGATAAGAAGTGGACGGCAGACCACGATTCGTTCCTTGAATCCATGGCAGATGCGGCTTTGTCTGTGGTGGATTACTTTAAGGGTAAGATCGTGTATATCAACGTAATGAAGAATATGTCTGTAGATTGCGATTGCTGTGCGGTGGCAGAGGACCCCTGCATGGGAGATATAGGAATACTGGTATCTCTTGACCCTGTGGCTATAGATCAGGCCTGCCTTGATCTTGTGTATAATTCCGATGATCCGGGGCGTGACCACCTGGTTGAGAGAATAGAGTCGAGAAACGGTATCCTCACGGTTGAGGCTGCAGCGGCGCTGGGCGTAGGCAGCCGTGAATATGAGCTTGTGGATATAACAAACAGCTAAAGAAAAAATCCCTGAAAAGGGATTTTTTCTTTTCGTCAATCGTTTCCTTTCACGGCTACGTTGTATTCCTCGGCAAGGCGGTTCCAGGTCAGTCTGTCAACTCTTCCCGTCATATCAAGGCCGCCTAAGCGCTGAAATTCTCTTACTGCGTTGGAGGTGGCTGTTCCGTAGCGTCCGTTGGGGTGAATATATCCGTAAAGATCGTAAAAGATCCTCAGCTCATTCAGCATAAGCTGAACAATCAGAACAACGTCGCTCCGATCCCCCTGTCCGATGCTGAAATCAGGCTCATCGGGAAAGGGAGATAAACTTCGGCTTTTGCCGAACAGCTCGGCGTAATAACGGTATTCATCGTCAATGGACTCCCAAGTTAAAAAGTCCGCCACTCCAGTAATATCAAGGCCGTACAGCTCCTGGAAATGACTGACAGCCTCTCTTAGACGATTGCCGTAAATGCCGTCAACAGCAACGCTCAGAGAAGGGTCTTGGGTCCATTTTGAGAGTGAGCGAAGCTTCTTTTGCAGTTGCATAATAAACGGCTCTCTGTCCTTTATATTGTACCATTCCATTGGCAAATCATTCCTTTCCTGTGTTATTGTCCCGCTCCTCCGGGGAATTGCCCCGCTGAAGCATCCTCTCCCTCTGCAAGAGCACGGTACGTTTCTGCAATACGGTTATAGGTTAGCAGAGCAACGGTGCCGTCAGGGGTCAGCCCGAAGAGAGATTGAAAGGCAAGCACCGCTGCCTGTGTGCCTGTGCCGAAGATCCCATCCTCAACAAGTCTTGGTATCTGTGGATAAGCCTCAGAGATAAGGTTCAGATATTGCTGTATTCTGCGAACCTCCTCTCCTCGGCTGCCAAGCCTAACGGGGAAGCCGGGATACGGCTCGGTGGTGGCGGAAAAATACCCCTCGGGAAGGCTTTCCAGCATTCCCTGATAAACGGAGAACAGAGCCTCCCAGGTTTCAAGGTCAACCACTCCCGTTTCGGGAAGGCCGTATTCCCTCTGGAACGACTGAACTGCGCTCTGAGTTGCCTCTCCGAAGATACCGTCAATAACGGGAGCCTCCACGGCGGGGTTGAATTCAGAAATGAATCTGAGAAAATATTGCAGGTCTGAAGCTCCCCGTCCCGTGTATCCGAGGCTCAGCTCCTGAGCAAAGAGGTCGGTAATATCCTCGGGCGGTATGCCCTCCGAGTTCAGATCGGAGAGGCGCTTGACTCCCGCATATATCCTTGCAATGGCGTACCATACGCTTCTGTCAACCGTGCCTGTCTGAGGCAGGGCAAATATCTGCTCAAAGGATCTCACGGCATCCTCCGTATCCGTGGCATAAATGCCGTCTATAAGAGCGATCTTTGGAATTGCGGGATAGTTTTTGGATATCCTGTTCAGGCGTGTCTGAATGAGCTTAACGTCGTTTCCGGAGCTGCCGACGGAAAGAGTTCTGCCGGGGAAGCTTTCCGTAGCTCCTTGAATGGGTGCATCGGGAACCAGGCCGATGTCCCGTCCGTAGAACCTTGTCAGTATATCAAATGCTCCCAGGCCCTGGTTGGCAAGGCTCACCGTTTCCCATTGACGAAGACCGTTGCAAAATGTGTTCTGCCCGTCGCAGTAGAGGGCAAAAAGTGGCTCAACGGCGCCGTCGCGGCGGATGTAGGTATCGAAAATATCGTCTACTATAACGGAGATATTTTCAAAAATATCACGGCCGTAGGTGAAGGACTGGTCAATGGCGGTGGAGTTTGTAATATCGAAGCTATAGCCTCTGGAGCGGTAATACTCCGTGTAGATACGGTTGAGAGCGAAGGATATTTGAGCGAGGATGTTTGCTCTCAGGGCGTTTTCAGGCCATGTTGGATAGATCTCGCTTGATGCAACGTTTTTTATGTAGTCCACAAAGGAAACCGTAACGTTTTCGGCATCGGAATCGGGCGGGCCGAGGTGGACCGTTATTTTTTCGGGGATAAAAGGAAGGTTTACCTGACCGTTCATTTCTCCTCACCTCCGCTTGTGTTGCTTTCATTGTTACGAAGATTATCGTATCCCGGCGTTTCCACCCTTTGCGGCAGTGGATTCGGAGGTAGGGGAGAAAACTCCGAAAGCGGTATCATGTTTGCCACCTGTATGGCTGTTATCCCGTCAAAAACGGGAACTGAATAATCGTCCACCGAGTAGAATCCGTCTCTTCTGATCTGAACCGTATAGGTGGAGTAGGGAATGACGGAGCCGTTTGCGGGAGACTGAGATAGCGCTCTTGGCGGTGCGGGCAGGGAGAGGGTAGGGGTCAATCCCGAGCTGTCTGTTCGCAGAGAGGCAACGGATTCGCCGCCTCTGTCCGTAACGAGCACCGTAGCTCCCTGAACGGGCAAGGCTCCCCCGGCGCTCACCGCCTGTATTCTGAGGAAGCCTGTTCCTTGCTGATCTTGCATAAGCTGTCCTTTCTCGGATAAACCGGTAAAAATCAACTGTCTGTCAAAGAGGAAAGGGTGAGATACGTAGAAACTGCCAGAAGGGTCAGGTTTGGAAGTGCCTTCAGTTGAACGGCAACTGCAAATACCCAGAAAAGAAGCACCGCAAAAGCTGAGACTGCCCTTGATATCCTGAAGGCACGGTCGGGAAGCATAAGGGTTTCAAGAAAAATGAGCAGTGCACCGCCCCCGTCCAGCCCGGAAATGGGAAGCAGATTCATGAGAGATAGGCCGAGGCTTGCCAGTCTGAATCCCTTGGGAAGTATGGGCAGAATGGCTGCGGCAATGCCGAAAGCGCTTCCTGAAAGAGATATTGCTATTGCGGCAGCGGTGGTATGCGGTCCGTGACAGCAGAGCCGGAGGCCTGCTCCGCTGAGAGACAGGGTGGGAAGCCTTTTGCAAAGGATGAGAGAGGAGAGCACGTGACCTGCCTCGTGAAGGGAAACGGCCAAAAGCATTTCCACGGGATAGGGGCAGCAAATGACGGCCAGCATCAGAAAAGCAATGGCGCCCATCAGCCCTCCGTTTTGAGAAGCCCTGCAACGGCACTTGAAAAAATATCCCAGAAGCCGAGAGGCTCAGGATCCCTTGGCGGGGTAAAGGTTACCGAGGCCTCACAGGACGTTGCAAGGGTGTATTTTTCGCAATCTGCTGCCGTGAATGCAAGGAGAAGGGCTGCCAGAATAAAGCAGATCGCGGCGATAAAGGGGGCAGAGGAAACGATTTTTTCTCGAGCTTTGGTTTGACCTTTGACGTGTTTTGCAGCTTTCATATGTATCCGCCTTTCTTTTATTATGTATATGTTATGATAAAAAAAGTGTTAATATCACTTTGAGATAATTGACAATCGGAGGGCAGTTTGATAAAATTTATTCAGTAAATCGGACGGGAGGCATATATGAAAAAAGCTTTGAGAAGAATATCCTTCATCGCTGTTTTGGCGGCGGCCCTTTTTGCTTTCGGCATCGGCACCCTTGCAGGCAATGCAGATGTTGATGACCCTGCAGAAAGCTACGTTGCCGAGATAGCGGAGCACGAGGATGAGAGCCTCGAAATGTGGTTTGAGCATTCCTTTAAAAAGGTATTCACAAGTGACGTAACACCCTCTGATATGGATACCTATTCCGTTTATATGGCGAGAAACGAAAAGGAGAACGCTCAGTTCGTCCTTTATTCCGAAACGGACAAGACGGGAATGAAGGCGACTGTTACAAGCTTTGTTAACGAAAACGGCAACGAGATACCCGCAACTCTCTATTATGAGATGTATCTCACCGTTGATAACATCGATACGGGCAGCGTTCTCGGAATGACGGAGGAAAACTCCATTATCCGTGAGGGAGAGATCCCCGACCCTATAGTTCCTCTTGCCAATATCAATGCAACGGGCGGATTTAAGCTCAACGGCGGCAAGAGCCAGGCCTTTCTTATTCAGCTTGAAACGGATAAGGAGACCCCTGCAGGCTGGTATCAGGCACAGCTTGAGGTTACTAACTCTGCGGGAGAATGTGTGAAGACGGCAAAGGTGTTCTGCTACGTCTGGGATTTTGAGATCAAGGACGGCCCCACTCTGCAGACCTCCTTCCTCGTATCAAACGATACCACCTATGGCGGAAACTATACCGATTTTTATGAGTATCTTGTGGATAACAGACTTATGCCTATGGATATGCCCGGCGGATTTTCCGCCACCAACCCTTATCTGACAGATGACAGAGTTTCCGCTATCCGTGTTGCGGCAACAGGCGGCGGATATAACGGCATATATGCGGATAAGCCTGCAGATTACCCTGCGTATAAGGAGTATTACAACGACCTTGTCAACTCCGATATATGGGATGAGGTCAAGGATAAGCTTTATTTCTATACCATTGATGAGCCCCGTGCTCAAGAGGTTTGCGACAGAGATAATAAGCTCTTCAGAACGAATACTATAGACGGAGCAAAGTATTATGCAGACCTGCTGGATTCCTATTGGCCCGATGCACAGATAGTTATCCCTATGTACGATAACCATGCCTATCCTTACTATACGTATCACAAGCCTCTGGGCGAGTATGAGACATTTGAGATAAAGGATGCCGTTCAGGAGCTTATGGATACTGACAGCGTTACTATCTGGTGCCCCATGACCCTCGGCTTCACGCCTCAGTCTGAGCTTGAGGCATACGGGTATCCGGGAGAGGGCTGGCCCAAGCTCAGAAGCTATTCAGGTACCCACTCAGGTATATGGACAGAGGGCAGTGAGGGCAACTGGACATATCACGACGATTATTTCAACTGGGAAAAGATATACGGCGAATTTTCCGACAGAGCGCTTTCACACATCGAGGTGGAGAGGGCAAAGGGCAATAAGGTCCAGCTTTGGGGATATATCTGCGGCTCCAGCCGTACATATACGTATACCAATCACCTCCCCGAAAACACAGGTCTTCAAACAAAGCTTATGTTCTGGCAGCTTTATCAGGAGGATTGCACAGGATATCTTTATTACGGAACAAATAACTGGACGGAGTATGATGGCTCCAACGGCAACTATACCGATAATACGGTAACGGGCGGCCTCACCCAGCTTGCGTGGAAGCCTAACCTGAGCGTTGGCAGAAGCAACGGCTACGACGTGTACGGAGACGGAGTTCTGTTCTACGGTGCAACACAGGCGAAGATAAGAGGAATCACGAAGTACGTGGGAACTGTCAGGGTTGAACTTCTGCGAGACAGCGTTGAGGAGTACGAAATGCTCACAATGCTCGAAAGCTACAAGGGCGAAAAGGCGGCAAAGGATACTGTTGCAAGAGTATCAACAAATATAGTCCGCTATCTTTCTCTCCCCGGCTTTGATAGAAGCGCCTGGAGTAGCTCTATGGATGAGTACGATATTATGGCCGAAGTTCGTAAGGATCTGGGCTTTGACGTTGAGGCGGCAGTTCTTGCGGGCAAGTGCGAGCATAGCTATGACAGCGGCGTGGTGGTAACCGAAGCTACCTGTATCGCAGTCGGAACTCTCAGACGCACCTGTACCGATTGCGGTGCCGTTACCGATGAGGTCATTCCTACGCTTCATTCTGTCGGAGAATGCTATGAGGTGATCTCTGAGACTGTGGCGACCTGCACCGAGGACGGAAAGAGGATCCTCGGCTGTACGATATGCGGTAATACCAAGACCGTTACGGTAACGGCGTACCATAACGATGCTGCATATATCAGATACGAGTATGCCAACGGTGAAAACCATACAGTGTATTGTACTGCCTGCGGCGAAAAGCAGAGCGTTGAGGAGCATGACTTCTTTGAGAGGGATACGGCAACCTGCACAGAAGCCGGAGAGATCGTTCAGTATTGTGTTGATTGCCAATACTCTGTTTCCACGGGAGAGGCGACTGAGGCTCGCGGCCATAAGGTGGTAAGCTACACGGTTGAGCCTACCTGCACGGAAAACGGCTATATTGGCAGCTATTGCACTGCCTGTGATGACTACGCAGGCGAGGAGGTGCTTGAGGCACCCGGCCACAGCTTTGTGAACGGAGCCTGCAGCGTGTGCGGTGAGGAGGAGCCTGTTGTTGAGCCTGAATACGTAAGCGGCGACGTAAACGGAGACGGAGCGGTGAACGCAATGGACGTAAACGTAGCAAGAAGACTTATCAGCGGCTCTGTAACCCCCAGCGCAGCCCAGAATAAGGCAGGCGACGTAAACGGAGACGGCACCTTTAACGGAATAGATGCAAACCTCCTTGCAAGATTCGCCTCCGGTATCATCAGTAGCTTTAATAAGTAATAATAAAAAAGAGCCTCCTCGGAGGCTCTTTTTCTTGCTTCAAATTCCGGTTTAAGGGAAGGGAGAACGGTCGCTTTTTAGTGCTAAACAAAGATAAGCAATAATCAAAGCGACACTGTTTCGCACACGCCTCGCTATGGCGAGGCCAAAGAAATCAAAAACCTATTGAAAGCTCCGCAAAAAACTTTAAACAGGTTTAGATAACGGGAGCACACTCCCTTTATCTAAACCGGCAAAAGCCCCTCACGGGGCCTTTGTTCAAAGGAGTGACCACC
>JAFQNM010000065.1 GCA_017395885.1 Clostridia bacterium
GAATGAAGGTGCAGATGGAGGCACCGACCTTGGACTTGATGTTCTTCTGTGCCCAGCGACCGAAAGCGGCGCTGCCGCCTGCACGGTTAACGAGGGCAACCATAACTCCAAGAATCACCAGGAATGCAAAGATTCCGGCAGTTCCGGAGATGGCGCCGATAAAGCCGTCCTGAATAACAAGGTCAACAGTTTTAACGATGTTGAAGTCTGCTGCAAGAAGGCCGCCGGCAATGATACCGATAACGAGGGAGGAATATACCTCCTTTGTGATCAGTGCAAGTGCAATAGCGATAACGGGAGCGAGAAGAGAAGCCCAGGTGCGGTAGTAGGGCGTGTCTGCGGCGATCTCCTGTGCGCCCTCGCAGGTTGCGCAGAAGGATTTTTCAACGTATCCGTTTCCGCTGCAGTATTTGCAGGTCTCGGATGATTCACCCCCGCAAACAAGGCAGGTAATATAGAGGGGAGAGGTGCCTTCGCCCTCGCAGGAGGAGCAATTCTCCATAGCCGTCTTTTCGCCCTCGCAGGCACTGCAGGTGATTGCTTCACAATCAGGGCAAGCCGTCATGGCATCGGGGTTGCCGCCGTCAAATGCGATGAAAACGAAGAGACCAACTACGAGAACAGCCATTACGATAATGAGAATGGTACTTTTTTTCATAGCTTTTTTCCTTTCTTATTATAAGAAAAGACCGTGATGCCCACGGTCTGTAATACTAAAAAAGTATTAAGATCATGACAGCGCTCCACTTACGTGACAGGATAATATATATTTTATATTACCCCAAGCTTTCTTTCGAAAACTTTCGGCGTCATCCCCTTTTGCTTTCGCTACTCTTGTCAGACGCACCTCTATCAGGTCTTTTCTATATTAAATACAGGCATAATGATACCACACCTGTATTTGCTTGTCAACAGAATCGTAACAATTTTATAATAATTTGTCAGAAGTGCTCGATAAAACGGAGCACAGCCTTGACAGAATTATCTGCCGCCATTTTTGCAAAGGTGGGATAATCGAGAACGGCATCGCCGTCACCTCCGTCGGAGATGGCACGGATGATGCCGAAGGGGATGCCGTTCACATAGCAAACGTGGCCGATGGCACCGCCCTCCATTTCGCAGGCAGCGGCATTAAAGGTGGATTTTATGTACTGTCTCTTTTCCTCGGTGGAAACAAACTGGTCGCCCGTTGCAACGGTGCCGGAAAAACAGTTGATGCCCTCTGCCTTCACGCACTCGCAGAGTGTGTCGGAAATCTTTTTATCGCAGGGGATATTTACAATGTTGATGCCTGAGAGAAGTCCCACAGGGTCACCGAGGGGGGAGGTGTCCATATCGTGCTGAACAACGTCCCTTGCAACAACAACGTCAAGCACTCGGAGCCCATCTGCAAGGCCGCCTGCAACGCCTGTGTTGATGATGCAGTCAAGGGAGAAGCGCATACACATAGTCTGAGCGCAAAGAGCGGCAAAAACCTTGCCAACACCGCATTTTGCGCAAACAACACGTCGGTCTCCGATATAGCCGCACTCAAAATCAATGCCGCTTTCGTTGAGTGTATAGCTGTCGGTAAGCCTTGCCTTAATGCCGTCTATCTCTATCTGCATAGCGGCGATAATGCCGATGGCTCTTTCCTGGTGATTATGCTCTGTCATATTTAAAATCTGCCTTTCCGAGTTTTTCTCTTTCGAGGAGAGCCTTAAGATAGCGGGCGCACTCAGCCTTTGCGCTTTCAAGAGAGAGCTCCCTGTAGTTTCCGCACTCCTTACGTGCGGCTCCGAACATTTCTCCGTCGTGGTCCACAGTTTTTTTAAGAATGTCCTTAACGAGCTCGTAAGCTTCCTCGTTTGTGGTGTCTCTCATAAGGAGATAAAAGCCGGTGCGGCAGCCCATGGGGCCAAAGTATATGACCTTATTCGAAAGGGCAGAGTTGCGGGCAAAGGTTGCCAGCATATGCTCAACGGAGTGCATCGTTAAGCTGTCCATAAAATCGTCTGCATTGGGCTTTCTTGTTCTGAGGTCGTAGGTGGTAATATCCCCGTCGATACGGGAAACGTACATTCCGGGCACGATAAAATCGTGGTCCACGCTAAAGCTTGTGATACGGCTGATGTTTTCCATGGTATCCTCTTAATATATTTGAAAATTAGATTTGGATCTGTCGCACGGTTCAGATTCAAACTATGTAGGGGCGGGCATTGCTCGTCTGCACATCAGTACACGAAGCAAATCATAATTTGTCAATTCCTTTTTGAAGTTTTTTGGATTTGAAGTTTTTTGGAGTGCAAAACCTTTTTTTCAAAAAAGGTTTTGCATATCTTTCACAAAAAATCTTCGGGAGGGCAACGCCCTCCCGAGAGAAATATTAGTTAAACTTAACGTCGCGGAGGATTCTCTTCTCAGCCTCAGGGCACCAGAGGCCGTTATTAGCTTCACAGATGTCTGCGAGGTCACGGAAGAGAAGCGCATTTTCGCCGCCCTCCTCAGCCTTAGCTCTGAAATCGGCAATGGCTGTAAGGGGGAGGTCGATGTGAGTATAGATAAGCTTCTTGCCGCCGGGAATCTTGGGAAGATTGAGAGTGGTCTCAGCATCTGCGTTAAGACCGCCGATGTGGGTGATCATGCAGGAGGGAGATATCTTGCCCTCTTCCATAAGACGGAGAGACTCCTTCATATCCTCTGTGTTTCCGCCGGAGGTGCCTACGATATGAGTGGAGGCGTAGTGAACGTTATAGAAGTTGAACATTGCAGAAAACTCAGGGTTTGTGGGGCCTGCAAAGAAGTTGAGGCAACCGTCACGGCCGAGAATTGCATCAGCCTGCTCAACAACGGGACGAACAGGTGCATAAACGAACACGTCGTCATAGCCGTCGTTGTCGCCTGTAAGGCTCTTGAGATACTCGGTTGTGTTGCCCTCGAGAGCAGTGTTT
Source organism: Clostridia bacterium (assembly GCA_017395885.1). GTDB lineage: Bacteria > Bacillota > Clostridia > Oscillospirales > CAG-272 > Avispirillum. Next base: position 2,931 of record JAFQNM010000065.1, read on the forward strand.
ACGTATTTAAGCTCAACGCCGTGAGCCTTGGCATCCTCAACTGTGATGAGGGAGGCAGCTCTCTCAAGGCGGGCAGAGTCAACATCGGTAACAACGAGAAGACGGGGAGGACGGCCTCCGTGGATAGCGTAGTCAACAGCGCCGAGACCCATAGGGCCTGCACCTGCAAGAATAGCCATACAGCCTCTCTCAACGGTGCCCATTTTATGAACGTAGGAGCCGGGAGTTGTGTGATAATTTGCGTGGAAGCCGCCAACGATGCAGCTCATAGCCTCAGAAAGGCTGCCGAGATAGAAGGCATCGCCGCCGTAGGGAAGGAGGCATCCAAGCTCCATAACCTCGTTGGGGATGATTACGTATGTAGCACCGCCGCCGATATCGTGGTAGGAGTATCCGGGAGCTGCAAGGCTGCCCTTGTAGTTGATGGCGGGCTGGATGGAGAACTTATCTCCTGCCTTGAACTGATCCTGCCACTTGGCACCAACCTCAACGATCTCGCCGCAGAACTCGTGGCCGAGGATGATGGGGTTTTCAGCAACGTTATCGGGAACTCTCTTGTGAGCGGCGCCCTGAAGAGCCGCCTTGTGGGAGGACATACAGATGCTGTCGGAAATAACTCTTGCGAGGATCTCAGAATCCTTGATAGGGGGAAGCTCGAACTCCTCTGTTCTAAGGTCGTTAACACCGTAAAGTCTGACTGCTCTTGTTTTCATACTGTCAATTGCTCCTTTTTGATTTATTGAAAAGGTTTCTTAATCTGTCTTTGTTGTTTTTTGGGGGCCTTTCCCCATCTGCGGCTGCTCTGATGCCAACCTCTGTGATAACAACAGCCTGTCCCTCAAGGAAGCCCTCGGGGAGAGCGGCCTCAAAGGGAGCCGAGCCGTCATCGGGGATGACCGTTGCAATGCCGTCTTCTATGCGGTCAATGACCGCTGTGCGAATATCCATATCAGTAGCGGGGCTTTTCCGTAAAGCCGATCTTGCGGCGAACCTTGGACATTGTTCTGAGGGAGTCGTGGTGAGCCTCAGCAGCACCTTTCGCCATCATATCCTCAAGGTACTTCTTGTCCTGCATAAGGCGCTTGAACTCAGCCTGAACGGGGGCGAGGGCATCTGCGCAGGCTTCGCCAACAGCCATTTTGAAGTCGCCGTAGCCGCGACCTGCAAACTCTTTTTCGATCTCCTCAAAGGTCTTGCCTGTGAATGCACCGTAAATAGACATAAGGTTGATGATGCCGTCCTTACTCTCACGAGCGCAGATCTCCGTCTCAGAGTCTGTAACGGCTCTCTTGAACTTTTTGATGATAACGTCACGCTCGTCGAGGATACGGACGGTAGCGTTTTCGTTTTCATCGGACTTGGACATTTTCTTGGTGGGCTCGGCAAGGCTCATAATACGTGCAGCGGGGGTCTTGTTAATGAAGGGCTCGGGCACGATGAATGTGTCGCCGTAGACCTGATTGAAGCGCTCTGCAACGTCGCGTGCAAGCTCAAGGTGCTGCTTCTGGTCGTCGCCAACGGGAACCATCTCTGTCTGATAGAGAAGGATGTCTGCCGCCATAAGAGCAGGATAGGTGAAGAGGCCGGCGTTGATGTTGTCTGCGTTTTTGCGGCTCTTGTCCTTGAACTGGGTCATTCTGGAGAGCTCGCCGAACATGGTGTAGCAGTCAAGAATCCAGCCAAGCTCAGCGTGGCCGGGAACGTGGCTCTGAACGAAGAGAACGTTCTTTTCGGGGTCAAGACCTGCGGCGATGTAGAGGGCAAGAGTCTCATATGTTCTGCGGCGAAGCTCAGCAGGATTCTGGCGAACCGTGATAGCATGCTGGTCAACAACGCAGAATGTACAGTCGTATTCATCCTGGAGCAGATTCCAGTTGCGGATGGCTCCTAAATAGTTACCTATGGTAAGAATACCGCTGGGCTGTACTCCTGAGAATATCGTCTTTTTGGGTTGAATATTGTTTTCCATCTTCTGACCTCTCTATATAAACGTAATAATATCAATGACTGACCTATATTGTACACAATTTTTTTAATAATTTCAATAGCATTCACAAAATTATCTTGAATAATTCAAAAAAATGTGGTACAATCATTTTAATATACAAAAAAAGAATGGAGATTACAATGTCAGACGATATTTATTATGATATGAATATGGACGATAACGGAGACTATTATGAAAAAAGTACATTTTCCAAAATCGTATCGTTATTTTTTAAATCAATTGTGGCTATAATCATTATTGCCACCTTCGCAATTCTTTTCTGGCGTATGTGGACCATGAAGGAGCCTTCAATGGCGGATGACCTGATAGTCAACAATACCACAATTGAAAATCTGGAGAAGTATAAAAACAGCACTACTCTTGCCCAGTATACCGGAGGAGGCTGGTATGTTGATTACCGCACCTTTGACAAGGTGGTTCTTAAGAACCATACCAACAACAAAGAGGTCACACTGAATGCCGACGAGTACGGATATAATGGTCTGGAGGTGTTTTCCCATACCCTTGCAAGCTACTATCTTAAAAACGAAGAAACAGGAAAATACGAGATCGTTGAACGCTCAGATTATTATTCGGTGCAAAACGCTGACGAGGGACATCTTAAAATATCCTCAGCGTATTTTATCCCTCAGGCGGGTCAGCTTGAAGTAACATTCCGATTCAATAAGAATGCTCTTGAAAATCTGTACGATGCATATATGATGTCAGCTGCCGAAAAGGGCGAAAAATTCGTTTATGTCATAACAGACAATCATGACAATCATTACACCTCGTATTGCTACACCGAAACAAGCAGATCTACTTATAACTACAGACGCCTGCTTTTCTCCGGAATTGACTTCAAAAACATTTCAACACTTTATCTTGACATTTATTATATCAACGATGTCACACTTTCAGAGCCATACAGAAGTATGATCATTTACGACAGCAATATTACATTGGAGCATTACACTTCAAAAATTCCCTCATCTCCCACCTCCGGACTTATTGACATGCCAAAATACTATACAAAAGAGGAAAAATAAATTGAACCTTGAAACCAAAAAA
>JAFQNM010000007.1 GCA_017395885.1 Clostridia bacterium
CGTATGCATCAAGCACCGCCTGAGAGTCCTCGTCAAGCACGTAGGGATCGTTCGCATCAAAGGTGGGGGCCGTTGCCATTCCGAGAATGGCGCCTGTGTTTACGTTCATAACGATTCCCGTTACTCTGTTTGCCGCCTTGTTCTCACGGAGGGTAGCCTCAAGCTGATTCTCAAGCTCATACTGGATTATCGTATCAATGGTGGTAACGATATTATAACCGTCCTTTGCCTCAACAAAGCTTTCGTACTTATAGTCCATCTCATTGCTGTTGGCATCCTGAGCGCTTATATACCTTCCGCTTTCGCCCTCAAGAATATTGTTATAATACGCCTCTATTCCGTATACGCCAACTCCGTCCGAATTGGTAAAGCCGATAACGTGGCTGGCAAGGGAGTTGCAGGGATAGTACCGGATATTGTCTGCAATGAGGAATATCTGATCGTGGAGGCCGTAAAGCTCGATAAACTCACGGATCTTTTCCTTATCCTCCTCGTCTACCTCCTTTGCTATCTCCTCGTATCTTCTGCCCTCCTTGGCAGCTCTTTCCATTACCTTTTCATACTGAACGCTGTACTTTTCACCAAGAGTTTCTGTCAAAAAAGAGGCAATAAGGTCATCCATATCGGTGATCTCGTGAGCAACACCGTTTTTATCTGTCCAGACGGTGTTTTCATCGGGATCTGTCCACTCCTTACCCTCTGCAAGGGCCTCTGCCTTTTTCTCCTCAAGCTCCTTTGCACGCTCAATTGCCTCTGCCTCGCCATCAATAATATGCTGGGGAGATATGCAGCAAAGGTATACCGTTTTGTTCATGGCCAGGATCTTTCCGTCTGCGGCGTAGATATTGCCTCTTTCGGGATTGACCTCATATTCCACCGTTATCTCATTGGTCACCTGCTTTTTATAATACTCATGATTGACGATCTGCAACACAACAAGCCTTGCCGCTATTATCAAAGCGATCACTCCGAAGGCGATAAGCACAAAGCTTGCCCTCGAATAGGATCTGCGGTTTATTCTTTTACGTCTTTCTGCCATAGGGATCCCATGCTTTCTATCTTGATTTGTCAGGCTCTGCTCACATTTTATGTCAGAACCCGAAAATTTATGTTATTAGCTTTAACCAAAGAAAGCCGGCTAAGTCCGCCGGCTTTCTTTTAGTCTATATACTCCATAAGTCTGTCCCAGTTGCTCTGAACGGTGGACATCATGGTGGAGAAAATGCCGTAGCTCTCCTCTGTATTAACGGTGGCCTCGGGAACCACTACCTTCTCACCCTCGGCAACGCTTATATACTTGGATTCTACCCGATTGCTCTTTACCATACCGATCTCCTCGGTGGCGATCTGCTCTATCTGACGGATATCGTTTTTAACGTCTATATCAAGAGTGAGCTGATCTATCTCTGCTGTAAGCTCCTGCTTCTGGCTCTCAAGAGAGGATATCTCCTTCTTGAACTCGCTTATCTGAGCAAAGCTGAAGATTATCATCATTACCACTGCACAAAAAAGCACGATCCCCACGATGAGAGTTGCGGATACAGGCGCCTTCTTTACGATTACCTCCTCATCGTCTCCAACGAGGATGCCCTTGAACCATGCAGCGGAAAAGGGCACGGGTCTCTTCTCCTTCTTGTTGCGCAGAGCCTGTCTTTCTGCGCTCTTTCTTGCCTCGCTTCCGTCTGCTGCTCTTGCGCGGATCTTTGCAGCTCTCGCATATGCGTCTGCATATGCTCCGGATGCAAAGGGAGTAGTTGCTTCATATGCGGCAACACGTCTTTTGGCAGCCGCCGAATCAATGTTCTTTTCAACCCTGTCAAAGCGAAGCGTTTCGGCATTTGCCTTTTTGCTTGTGCGCACCTCGCTGCGAACAAATTCTGCAGTTTCCTCAAAGGGACTTGCTATCGCTTTTGCCCTTCTCTGCGCAGGGGTCTCTCGACGGACAGCGGTGAAGGTGCCTGTCTTTGCAGCAGAAGGCGCAGCAGCAGCACCTCTGCCTTCAAACTTAGCTTTAAGTCTGTCGCAGAGGGGATTTTCAGCTGTTGTTGTTACTCTTGTGTTTGACATAAAGTACAGTTGCTCCTTTCGCCGCTGTGGGCACGATTTAAAGTTTCTCCGCCACCCTGAGCTTTGCGCTTCTCGCTCTCGGATTCATCCTGAGCTCCTCATCTGAGGGGACGGTAGGTTTTCTTGTTACAAGCCGGATCTCCGGCTTCTTCCCGCATACGCAAACGGGAAAATCGGGAGGACAGGTGCAAGGCTTTTCCAGGCTTTTGAACGTTTGCTTCGTTATTCTGTCCTCAAGGGAATGAAATGTTATAACAGCAGCTCTGCCGCCCGGAGCAAGTCGCTCAACGGCACTTCTCAGAGCGGGCTCGATGATATTCAGTTCATCGTTTACCTCTATCCTGATAGCCTGGAAGGTCCTTTTGGCAGGATGCTGATTTTCTTTCTTTCTGGCGCCTGCGGGAATCGCCTGTGTTACGATATCTGCAAGCTCAAGAGTTGTTTCTATAGGCTTCTCTGCTCTTGCACGAACTATAGCCGCCGCAATTCTCTGAAAAAACTTTTCCTCGCCCCAATCTCTGATAACACGGCAAAGCTCATCCTCGCTGTATCCGTTCACGATATCCGCCGCCGTTGCACCGCTTGCACGGTCCATTCTCATGTCAAGAGGTGCGTCCTGAGAATAGGAAAAGCCTCTCTCCCTTTCATCAAGCTGAACGGAAGAGACACCGAGATCCCACAAAACACCGTTTATTTTATCAATGCCGAGACCGTCTAAAACGCTGACGATATCGGAGTAGTTCGTTTTTACCACCGTTGAGGCTGTTCCGTATTTCTCAAGCCTTTCACGGCATCTGAGCACCGCTCGCTCATCTCTGTCAAGGCTTATGAGCCTTGAGCCCTGAGGAAGCCTTTTTAGTATTGCCTCGGAATGACCGCCGCCGCCTGCAGTACAATCGACAAAGATGCCGCCTCGTTCGGGCAGGAGGGCATCTACCGCTTCATCCAGAAGGACTGTTATATGTGCAAAATCCACTTTTCTGACCTCGTTAATTATTGGGTCTTAAATATCAAGCTCAAGCATCGTCTCGCTGAGCTGGGCAAGGAGATCATCATCAAGCATATTGAGGGGATTGCGGGACTCGGGCCACATCTCAACGCAGTCGCCGCAGCCGATAAAGGTTATGCTGTCAGACATGCCCGCAAAATTAAGAAGAGCCTTATCTACCATAACTCTGCCCTGCCCATCGGGAACGACCTTCTGAGCTGCGCCGCAATATACTCTTTTAAGCTCTTTTGTTCTGGACTTTGAGTGAGAGGAGAGAGTTTCCACGAAGCTGTCCCACTGCACAACAGAATACGCTGTAAGGCATTTGTCGGGATTGACGGTTATTACGATGGGAGATCCAAGCTCTTCTCTGAACTTCGCAGGAAAAAAAACTCGGTTCTTAGAATCGAGTGAATGGGTATGATTTCCGACCAGACCATTCTTGCTCACTGCTATCTCCCTCCATTTCTCCCCCACTTTTGTGGAACAACTATGCAACGTTCCACCACTGGAGTGCTATTATTATAATACCTCTCCCCTTTATTTGCAAGACATTTTTGTAACTTTTACAATATTTTTTTCATTATTTCGCACTATTTTTCTCACTTTTGTTGTTATTCACCCTATTTCCCACCTAATTTTTTCCAAATTTCCCATTTTTTATCATTTCCTACCGCGAACAAATGTTTTATGCTTTTGCATAAAATGAAGTTTTGCATTTGTCGAACAACAGCGACAGCTGTTGCTGTTTGTGTTTGCCAAAAATTGTACGGCATTTGCAAAACTTACCGGCCGGATGCCCGTTTTTTTGCTTTTTCTTCCTATTTTATTCTATTATACGGAGCTCCGCTTTTCTTTGGCAAAAAAAGCTCTTTACTTGAAGAATAAAATATGATATGATACGGATTGGAGAAAGAACAGATTCCCGGCAACGGGAACTATCCCAATTCAGAGAGAGGCCAAAGCCGCAATATGGAATACAAAGCTCTTCTTATGGACGAGGCTCAAATGAGACGAAGCCTTGCAAGAATCACTCACGAGATCATCGAAAAGAATCACGGCTGCGACGGGATAATGCTTATCGGAGTCAAGCGCCGCGGCATACATCTGGCCGGCATACTTGCAGAGAACCTGAAAAAGTTCGAGGGTGTTGACGTTCCCGTTGGCTATGTTGACATTTCTCTTTACAGAGATGATCTGACCGAGCTCAGACCCATTGCAGAAACGGCAGACTGCTATTTCCCTGCCAAGGTCGCAGACAAGACAGTTATTATCGTTGACGACGTTATATACACAGGCAGAACGACAAGAGCAGCCATTGAGGCAGTTTTTGCCATGGGCAGACCCAAAGCCATACAGCTTGCCGTTCTTATCGATCGCGGCCACCGCGAGCTCCCCATAAAGCCCGATTACGTAGGCAAAAACGTCCCCACCTCCCACGAGGAGATGATATCTGTGGGCGTTCAGGACATAGACGGATATTTCCGTGTTGTTCTTGAGGACAAGCCGGGAAAATAATAAAAACGTAAAAAACGTTGTAAAGCCGAAAGGCTTTACAACGTTTTTCTTTTATAGTCATTCTTCAGCAAATCAAGAAGCGTATCGCAATAGCTGAACACGTTACGCTTTTTTCTCCATCTCCTTACGAAACTCTTCTTCTCTTTCAAGTATTCTATGCTGCTTTTTCCTTTCACACAGGTAGAAATACACAGATATCGCCACAAACGTCACTCCGTGGATCACCGTAAGTCCCAAATACCACGTTCCACAGTTTTGCTCTGTAACCGTTCCCGGCACTATACTTTCTATGATCTCGCAAAAAAAGATCGGCATATAATACAGCCTTTCAAAATAATCAGATAATACCGCCATAAATATATATGTACCCAAAGCAAAACCATTATTAAGCACAATTATCCAAAGCGGCATCGTTCTTTTGCTTTTATAGTGGTTCTTGCAAACACCGTCCATAATAAGTCCGAAAGTAACGCCCATCAGCACAATACCTGACAACCATATCAACAGATTGATTTTCCAGTTAAACGGAGGCATACCGCTGGGGTTGAAGCCGTAGTTCAACACCTCATACTTCTGAAAATATACACTGTAAAACACATCCCAAAAGAACTTATAGTAAAAGGACACCGAAAAAACGACAGCGCACCAGGAAAGATAATATGATATATACTTCATTTTTTCACCTCATCCTTACGTACGGTGATCTCCATTGAACTATTGCAAAACCGGCACTCCTTGGTACCGAAGGGAGACTTGCTTCCGCAAATAACACACGCCACAGGACGGTGTGCACTTGCCTTTGTTCTCACGGGAGTGATGTAATCCGTCCACCTTACGTGGAGCACCTTATCTCCCACCTGATACACCTTCTCTCTCTCCCCGAAGAAGTATTCTCCCTCATCGTATATATCCACCTCATACAGCTTTCCATTATCGCATTTAACAAGTGCTTTTTGGGTAACCGGCGGCGCAGAATGATTATCTATTTTTTCGGGAGCACTGTTCTCAAGCTCAATCTTTATTATCTCTCCGTACCAATCACAGTCTATAAGCTTAAAAGGCACACCCGATGCCCAGAATGGGATCAGAAAGATCACAAAAACTGTTGAAGAAAGATTACCGAAATTTGTTGTTTTCAGCCCTTCATACATATACTCTGCCGCTATATAGGCTAAAAGAAGGTAGAACGCAAGCTTTAACAAGTGTCCGTACACCTTTTTCACAGCTTTTTTCCTGACAGATGCAGGTACTATCAACTTTTTCATTTTTTCCTCTCAAATACATAATAATTAGTCTTCATTCCACCGTATATGTAATCGCCGCTTTTCCATTCCAGAAACAGATACTCGCTCTCTCCGAGCCTTCTTATCTCATAGGCACAAGCACTTTTGGTCCATTTCCGAATAACAAAGCCCCGTGTCCATTCCTGACTTTCTCGAGAGCTGACAACAGATCCGTTTGAGAAAGTGCTCTCCACCATCCCTTCATCAAAGAAACGTATCCTGCTGTATATCAATGGCAAAGAACAAGGCTTATCCGGAGCAAACTCATCTTTATCCCACACAAAGCCTACAGCTCTCCATTCTCCGATAACTTTTTCATCGTTTTCAAATGGCATATCTATATTATCTGTTCTTTCGATCTGCTTTTTAGAATATGCTATGTTATCGAGCTGCCTAAGCACAAGAACCGTAGTGCTTCCACCTCGCCTGTACTCATAAGCCTTGAGATCAACAAACATATACCGCTGTGTTCCTACCTTTTCCACGGTATAGCTGTTGACAGAGCACTCTCCGCCACCTTTTTCTATAATAAGCTTGCCTTTTGTCCACCTATAGCACCAATAGTTTTCGCCGTCCGGCAAAAAATAGAGAATATCTATACTCTTACCTTCATCATACTTTTTAGCACATCCCTCGGTAAAGAAATCTTCTCTCACTGCAAATGCCCCGACAACCTGCCATTTTCCGACGACCTCAGGATCATCCTCAAAGGGATCACTGTATTTCTCACAAATGGTCATCAGCTTATCTGAAAGCTTAAGCACCGAAGCACTCAAGCTATATCCACCGTTCTTTTGGGCCCGAAAACAAACAGGAGATATACGCTGATAACCGTCCCTTGCGATCCAAAGTTCAAAGATATGCTTTTTTTCGTCAAACTCCTCAGGAGTGTTGCAATCCATTTGGGCAACAAGTGTATCACCGTCTCCCGAAACGCTCCCACATTCTTCCTGTGAAAAGCCGCAAATAATTGTTTTTGCTTTATTCAATCCCGAAAGAAGCGCATTCAGCTCTTCCTTCTTTTTCAAGAAAAGCCCATCAAGATCACGCTCATCACCTCCGGCCGCAAGCACAGCACTTATCTCTGATAAAGAAAAGCCTGCTTCCTTCAGCACCGTTATCATTTTGAAGATTTCAACCTGCTCGCCACGATAGTACCTGTAACCCGTGAAGCTATCAACATAATCGGGATGCAAAAGTCCCACTCGATCATAATGACGCAGCACAGATATCTTCGTTTTGCAAAGAATGGCAAATTCGCCTATCTGCATACCATCACACCTTTCCTATTTGATTATAACACTAAAGTTAAGGTGAGAGTCAACACTAAATAAAGTTTTTTTGTCCTCAGTCACGGTGCCTTTATGGGACAACCTCTCTATTTCCAAAAAATTGCCCTTGACGAAACAGATGTTTTGATGTATCATATACAAGAACAAATGTTTGGAGGCGTATATTATGGACCGCACTGTGCTTCACTCAGATCTTAATAATTTTTTTGCCTCAGTGGAGTGTGCCTTGAACCCTTCCCTTTGCGGACATCCGGTTGCCGTTGCGGGCAACCCGGAGCTGCGCCACGGAATCGTTCTTGCAAAAAACTACGAGGCAAAGCGCTTCGGCATTCAGACAGGAGAAGCCCTTTGGGAGGCACGGCAAAAATGCCCCGAAATCATCTTCGTTCCCCCACACTATGATAAATATATGGAGTACTCAGAGGCAGTTCGCTCTATATACGGTCAATACACCGACCAGGTAGAGTCCTATGGTCTGGACGAGTGCTGGCTTGACGTTACAGGCAGCGTTCGCCTTTTCGGAAGCGGCGTCTCCATTGCAGACGAGCTTCGATCCCGCATACGCCGAGAGCTTGGGGTAACGGTTTCTGTCGGGGTCTCCTACAACAAGGTATTTGCAAAGCTTGGCAGCGATATGAAAAAGCCGGATGCAACCACTGTTATCGACCGTGAGCACTTCAAAGAGAAGGTCTGGCCGCTTCCCGCAAGCGATCTTCTTTATATCGGACACTCTACTGCCCGTAAGCTTTCTCGCTTCGGGGTCAGGACTATCGGCGATCTGGCCAAGGCAGACACCGCATTTCTCTCCTATATTCTCGGCAAAAACGGCCTGATGCTTCACTCCTTTGCAAACGGCCGAGACAACTCTCCCGTTGCAAAATGGAGCTATTCTCCGCCACCCAAAAGCATCAGCTGCGGAAACACCGCCTCTCGAGATATAGTAAGCGAGGACGATATAAAAATAATGCTTATCACTCTTTCAGAAAAGGTTTCACAGAGGCTTCGGGCGGAGGGATTTCTTTGCAAAACGGTACAGCTGCAGGTCAGAACCTTCGATCTTGCCTCATACGTTCGCAGAGTTAAGCTCACGTACCCCTGCAGAACGGCCAGAGAAATATACGATGCCGCCCTTGCACTCTACAAAAGCAACCATCCGAAGGGCATCGCCTCACGCTCGGTTTCCGTAGGCGCCTGTGACCTTATACCCGATGACGGAGAACAATTTTCCTTTGACCCTGATATTGAGCGAATACAACGAAGAGAAAGCCTTGAGGCAGCCCGTGACCTTCTGTGCGAAAAATACGGAAGCGGTATTATCACCAGAGGTCTGCTTATGACAGACTCTGCTCTCTGCACCGTGAATTTAAAAAACACTCCCGGCATCCTGCCGGGAAGAATGGAAACGTAAAAAGCTCCCCTTTAGTAGGTTGGTCTTAGGGAAAAGACCAACCTACAATGATATCAATTTGCAAAGCAAATAGGTGAAATACGGCTGTCGCCGTATGAAATAGGCTTCGCCTATGAAATATTTTCTTCGAAAATATTAAGGAACAAAAATAC
>JAFQNM010000066.1 GCA_017395885.1 Clostridia bacterium
CGGAGGTTTTCAAGCTTTTCTGAGTGAATTTACATTTTTCTAAAGCCCTCGCCGAGAACGTCTCTGGCGTCGCAGACCGTGACGAATGCTGAGGTATCCGTTCTTCGTACGAGCTCTGTGAGGGCGAAGAGCTCACCTCTTTTAACGGCGCAAAAGAGGACCTTTTTGTTTCTGCCCGAATAGTAGCCGAGGCCCTCAACCACCGTAACTCCTCGGTTGAGGCGTGAGGTTATCCTTTCGGCAATGGCCTTGTGGCTTTCCGATACTATGATGACCAGCTTTGAGCCGTCAAAGCCGTCCAGTACCCAATCAAGGGCGGTAGAGAAGCACCAGAGAGATGCAAAGGAATAGAGAATGCCCCAACCTGTTCTGAGAACGCCCGAGCAGGCAAAAACAATGGCCGAATCTATAATGAGTATCAGCTTACCCGTTGAGATGAAGGGCAGCCGTCGGTGGAGTATATGGGCGAGCAGGTCGCTTCCTCCCGTTGTGAATCCCTTGGAGAGGAGAACTCCCGTGCCTGCGCCCAGCAGAAGCCCGCCGAATACCGAGCAGAGCAGGGTATCAGAGTGGGTGAAGGGAAAGGCAGAGAGCAGGTCTGTGGAAAGGGCTGTTCCAAAAACTCCTGTCGCAGCATTAATAAGTCCCAGCTTTCCGTCTCCGGTGCGAACCTCAATAAGCAAGAGAGGCAGGTTGAGAATGACCGTCATAAATCCCACGGGCGCTCCGAAGAGGTGAAACAGAGTAGTTGATATGCCTGTGAACCCTCCCATAGTTATCCCGCCGGGAGAGATGAACATATTAATGGCAAGGCCGTAGAGAAGGGAGCCGCATACCCAGGCGATCAGCTTTAATGCTATATACTTTACGATTTCCTTGTAGCTTTTCATATAAACCTCCCCTCTTTTATCAGTTATAATTCCCGAAAACGGCGCATAAAATGTACAGAAACGAACGAAAGGGAAAGGAAAACCTATGGAGCCGAAAATTTATCTGCCTGAGGGCAGTCTTATGGATACTGATATGAACGTTGCTTATACGTCTTCTCTGCGAATGCTTGAAAAGGCAATGTACAAGGGGAGGATACTGGAGGGGCTTTGCACCGTTTGCGACTGTCGGGATATGAGCCTGAGGGTCGATCTTGGTTGCTGCGAGGGGATAATACCTAAGGAGGAGGCACAGTACAGCCCCGACGGAGGGAAGGATATAGCAGTTATTACCAGAGTGGGAAAGCCCTGTGCCTTCAAGGTAATGAAAATAGTGGGCGGTGAGAGGCCTGTGGCTATTCTCTCGAGAAGAGAGGCACAGCTTGAATGCCTGGGAGAGTACGTATCCCGTCTTGTGCCGGGAGATATCGTTCCCGCAAGGGTAACTCATCTTGATCCCTTCGGGGCGTTTGTTGATATTGGCTGCGGTATCGTATCGCTCATTTGTGTGGATTCCATATCCGTTTCCAGAATATTCCATCCGAGAGACCGATTATATGCAGGGCAGAGCATATCTGCCGTAGTGAAATCGGTAGATAGGGAAACGGGCAGAATGTATATGAGCCTGAGGGAGCTGCTTGGAACGTGGGAGGAGAATGCGGCACAGTTTTCTCCCGGCTCCTGCGTTGCCGGGGTGGTGAGAAGCATAGAGGAGTACGGCATATTCGTTGAGCTTAGCCCTAATCTTGCAGGCCTTGCAGAGGTGAGAGAGGGTATCTCACCGGGAGACGTTTGCTCGGTCTACATAAAAAGCATCATTCCGGAAAGGATGAAGATAAAGCTTGTTATTATAGACAGCCTGAGCACGGGAGGCGTTCCCGGCATAAAATATTTTGTGGATACGGAAAGTGTAGGGCATATATCCCATTGGAGATACTCGCCAAGCTCCTGCAGAAAGGTAATAGAAACTGTCTTTGATCTCCCTGTGGATGCCGGCACCTGCAAATATGTATAAAACAAAAAGGAACCTTGCTTGCAAGGTTCCTTTTTTCAGCTTGTCGATAAAGTTATCGACAAGGTTCCTTTTTGTTTGTGTTATTCAGAGAGGGAGTATTTCATTGAGTAGTAGTCGAAATAGTGGTTATACTCTTCCTCTGTTCCGCCCTTGACCTTTCTCAGGTACTCGTGTATATCGAACTCATCGTGTGAGATCTCCAGCATACAAGCTGCAATATTGGAGCAATGGTCGGAAACTCTTTCGAAGTTTGTGAGGATATCGGTGAGAACGAAGCCCAGCTCGATGGTGCACTCCTGCTTTCTGAGGCGCTTGATGTGGCGCTTGCGGAGCAGCTCCTTAAGGTGGTCAACCACCTGCTCAAGAGGCTCAACGATGATAGCCTTATCAAGGTTATCGGCGATGAAGCTTTCAAGAGTAAGGTCAAGGATCTCCTTGATAGCATTCGTGAGAGTTGCAAGCTCCTTCTTTGCCTCGCTTGAGAACTCCAGCTTCTTATCGTGGATCTCCTCGGCGGAGGCCGCTATATTCAGAGCGTGGTCTGAGATGCGCTCGAAGTCGCTGATAACGTGGAGAAGCTTGTTTGCCTCAAGGCTGTCCTCCTCGTTCATATCCTGGCTGGTCAGCTTAACAAGGTAGCTTCCCAGCTTGTCCTCATAAAGGTCTACCCGATTTTCATCCTCTCTGATCCTGTCATACAGCTTTTCATCGTAGTTGTCGAGAAGTCTTATAGAATCCTGCAGTGAATTGACGGAGATCTTTGCCATAGCAATGGTAACCTCCTTGCAGCGGGCAATAGCCACGGGAGGTGTTACAAGAAGGCGCTCGTCCAGCAGCTCTGTTCCGTCGCTTGTTTTGTCATCCTTGATAATAAGGTTTGCAAGCTTCTCAAGGAGCCTTGAGGCAGGCATAAGGAGGAGGAGGGCAAATAGCTTGAAGGCCGTATGAACGGTGGCGATGCCGAGAGGGTCAGCAGCCGTATCAACAAAGCCAAAGTCCACAAAGCCGTCAACAAGGTACCATATTGGCAGCAGGATAAGTGTTGCGATAACGTTGAAGGCGAGGTGGATAACAGCCGCTCTCTTTGCGTTCTTGCTTGCGCCCACGGAGGAGATCATTGCAGAAACGCAGGTGCCGATATTCTGACCCATGATAACGGGGATCGCAGTTGCATACATTACTGTTCCGGAGGTGGTCAGCGCCTGGAGAATACCGACGGAGGCGGAGGAGGACTGAACGATGGCGGTAAGGATAGTACCTGCCAGAACTCCGAGAATGGGGTTTGAGAAAATGGTAAGTATCTGAGTGAACTCGGGAACGTCACGCAAGCCTGAAACAGCATCGGACATCATTTCCATACCGAACATAAGAGCCGCAAAGCCGAGGAAGATAACGCCTGTGTCCTTATGCTTTGGCTTTTTCTGGAACATAAAGAGGTAGATACCGATAACAGCAAGCACGGGAACAAAGGAGGAGGGCTTGCAGAGCCGGATCCAGAAGTTGGAGCTCTCGATACCTGTGAGAGAGAGGACCCAGGCGGTAACAGAGGTGCCGAGGTTTGCTCCCATAATAACACCGGTAGCCTGACGGAGGGTCATGATTCCGGAGTTAACGAAGCCGACTACCATAACGGTGGTGGCAGAGGAGGACTGGATAACAAGGGTAACAATGAGACCGAGGAGGAATCCCTTGAAGGTGTTGGAGGTAAGGGTCTCAAGAAGCATCTTCAGCTTGTTGCCGGCACGCTTTTCAAGGGCGTTGCCCATAACGGTCATACCGTAAAGAAAGAGGGCAAGGCCGCCGAGAAGGCCGAGAACGCTGAAAAGGTCAAAGCCGCCCTTTTTGTTGATCTCAAGAGAGAAATCTTCAACGCTTTCCTCGAAAACGATCTCCTTTTCGCCGTCATACTCATATCCGTCGGGATAAGAAACAACGATAAGAGAGTCTCCCTCGGAAACCTCTGCATCGAAGGTGGCGATACCGTTTTCTCCGGTGGTAGCGGAGATATAGGTGGCAGAATCAATACACAGATGAAGCTCAACATCGGCAACGGCCACACCCTTTGAGTCGGTAACGGTGATCTCAAAGGCGGGATCAGCCTCTGCACGGAGAACTGAGCCGCTAACCTCGGCAGGGGCAACGGTTGCCTTTTGGCCGCAGGAGCAAACGCTCAGCAGGGTGCATCCGATGAGGAATACGGCAAGAAGTATTCTCAGCTTTTTCATATACATCCTCATACTTTCTTTGATAGCATTATTCCTGTAAAAAAACAGGGGCTTTATCAACATTATACCTGTACTTAACATAAATTTCAAGTGTATTTAACACATTATCAAAACAAAGAATAGGGGTATAACGCCCATAATGCAGGCTCTTATTGTTAATTGTACAAAAACCTGTAATAATACCGCAGCATTGCGAAAAAGCTCCAAATTTCCGGTTTAACGGGGAGATATGAAGCTACAGAAAAGAAATGACTATGAAAAATCATAGTCATTTCTCAGGATTCCCAGAATTTCTCAAGGGCGGTTGCCAGAGAATACGGGTCGGCGGTATATTTAATATGGCGCCAGAATTTTGGGAAAAGGCGATACACTCTCGGGTCGGAGTAGCGGTCGTCCACAAGGACGACAACTCCCCTATCCGTTTCGCTTCTGATAACGCGGCCTGCCGCTTGCAGCACCTTTATCATTGCCGGATAGGTATAGGCATAGTCCTGTCCGCCCTCTCTCGTTTTTTCAAAATAGTTTGCCAGGATATTCTGCTCTGCAGTGATTTTGGGAAGACCTGTGCCGATGATTATTGTTCCGATAAGGCTCTCTCCCCTCAGGTCAACACCCTCGGAAAAGGCTCCGCCCAGAACGCAGAAGCCCACGATGCCCTCGCTGTTCTCCGAAAAATTGGAGAGAAAAGCGTTTCGCTCGGCGTGGCTCATTCCTCTTCCCTGTTTTATGCAGCTTATGTGGGGAGCGCACTCTGAGAACTCCTCATAGACCGTATCCATATACTCATAAGAAGGGAAATACACGATATAGTTGCCCTCTCTCGCCTCTACCGTTGCCATGATGACCTCGCAGATGTCGGGAACGCTCATTTCCCTGTCCTCATAGCGTGTGCTGACGCTGTCGTATGCGAAAAGGCAGAGGTTTTTCGGATCGTACGGTGAGTCCAGCTCAAGGCATACCGCATTGCGGCAACCAAGCACGTCGGCAAAATAGTCCATCGGGGTAAGCGTTGCCGAGAACATAACGGTGGCGCTTGCCGTCATCAAAAGCTGTGACAGAAGGGGAGATGGGTCAAGGCATCTTATCTCAAGCTTCAGAGAAGGGCCGATCAGCTCGGCATAAAAAGCAAAGCCACGGTCAAAAAGGGCGGCCGATCTTGCAAAATCTCCTGCGGCCGTAACTGCATCCTCAAGAAGGATCGCCGCCTCCTCATCCCTTGAGGCCTCCTTTGCGCTGCGGATAAACTGTGTTAGTGCCTCGGGAAGACCGGGCACCATCCTCTCGGAAAGATAGTATCCCGTGCTTTCTCCGTCGGCGCTGAGATGCTCCTCCGTTTTGCAAAGAGCCATAACCTCTCTGAGCTTATCAATAACCGAGCCTATAGCATCGAGAAGGGCTGTATTTTTTGTTATAACGGGTACGTCTGATTTATACAGCTTAAGAAACGTTTTTGCAAAAAGTGTTGAGGAATACATCTCCCGTGCACGGTCGGGCAGGTTATGAGCCTCGTCCACAAGAAAGGTGTATTTTCCCCTCTTTCCCTCAAAATACCGCTTGAAGCGGACGGAGGGATCAAAAACGTAGTTGTAATCACAGATAATTACCTCACAGTATTCACTCAGATCGAGAGAAAGCTCGTAAGGGCAGACCTTATATTTATCAGCTACCTTAAGAAGTGTGCTTTGGTCTGTAACGCAGCCTGAGCCAAGAAGCTTAAGGAGAGCAAGGTCACGCCGTTCCTCATACGAGGCATTTTCCACCTCTCCCATAAGGGGGCAGATACGGCATCGGCTGACGCCTGCGGGAGCCTTCAGCGAAACGAGAGGACAGGATCGCTCCTTTGCCATAACGAAAACACAGCGAAGGTGGGGTGCCTCCTTTGCCATTGCACGAACGGCATCTGCTGCGGCATTACCGGTAACTGTTTTTGCAGTCAGATAAAATATCTTATCCGTTTTTTCGTCACCCATTGCCCTGAGGGCAGGATAGAGGGCGGAAACTGTTTTACCCGTTCCCGTGGGAGCGGAAACTATAAGCTGCTTTCCGCCCTTGATGGCACGGTATGCATCGTTTATGAAATCTCTCTGGGCATCTCTCAGCTCTTTGTATGGAAACGAGAGGTCCTTGAGGGTGGGCAAAGTTGAGAGCCTGCGTTCGGCCTCAACTGCAATAAACGGAAGGGCACGGTCAAACAGTGCCTCTGACATCTTTTTGAGAAAGCCTGCATCAAAATATGCTTCAAAGGTTTTAAGATCGGAGGAGCCGCTTCTCATATAGGTCATTCTGACAACAACGCCTGAAAGCCCCTTTTCAACGGCAAGCATATGAGCGCAAATAACGGACTCCGCAACGAATGCGGCATCGTTTATCGGAGAGGTTTTTGCAGTTATCCTGCCCCTCTCTTTTATTTTTTCAATAGTCCAGCGTCCGCCCGCCTCCCAGATAAGATCGGCAAAGCCGGTAACACCGAAATTAACGTTTCCGTTTTTAAAGCTATAGGAAAGCTCTCTGCCGTATTCGGCGCCCTCGCGGGCGTCCCCACCCTCGGAAAAGCTGATTTTCTGAGAGGTATTTTTCTTTGTTCTGGCAAAGCGGGCCAGCTCCTCGGCGGCAACGGTAATTCGTCCGCTCTCAAGCTCAACACATATATTCATTTGCCGCCTCCTTTGTTTTTTATCATTTTAACATACGCAGACCCAAAAATCCACAATATCTTGAATATTTGAAAGAAGTATGGTAAAATGAGAAAAAAGCATGAAAGGGTAAGTATTATGGAAAACGAAAAGAAGCTTATTCTCCCCGGAGATTACGGTAATAATGCCGCTTGCGATGCACGCCGCTGTGAATTTGATATTATGAACGAGCAGATCGTGTTCACCGAGGGCACCGACGTTGCTATCGACTTTATAGGCGACTCCATCACTCATTTTATGGAGCATTGCCAGTTTTATAATAAGTACGGCTTTGTTATTAACCGCGGTATCGGCGGAGACGAGACCCAGTTTATAGATTTTCGCTTTGATGCAGACGTTATTCAGCTGAAGCCCCGTCTTTGCATTATGTGCGTAGGCTGTAACAACCTTTGGGTTCTTGAGGATAAGATCGACCCCGAAACCGGCGATTATATTGAAGAGGAGCAGGTAAAGGTCATCAATACCATCATCACCGCATATTCCAATATGCTTGACCGTGCAAAGGCAGCAGGCATTCCCGTTTGGATATGCTCTGTTCTTCCCCACAGCAAGTGGGTGGGCAATTTTGCCATCCGCAACCCTCTTATCGCACGCATCAACGGCGAGCTGAAGGCTCTGGCCGAGAAATACGGCACCGAGTACATTGACTATTTCAGCAATATGACCGATGAGGACGGCCTTACGATGAGAGAGGGTATTTCCCGAGAGGGAATCCATCCCAACCACGCAGGCTACGAGCTTATGCGTCAGGTCCTCCAGCCAAAGCTTGATAAATTCTTTGGTGTTTAAAAGCGTGAGCTCCCCTGATGATTCAGGGGAGCTATTGCTTTTCTGCAACCGAAATTTTGTTCTAAGCTCTTGAATTTTTGTCAGTTACAAGATATAATAGCATCATAAATGACAAAATTGCTTATGGAGATGTTTGATTTGGAAAAGAAAAGACCCGGCATTTTAAGAATATTATTCTGTGCGGTCATGATACTGGGATGTATAGCCGTTTTAGTAAACGGAATCCGCAGCTTTTGCCTTCAGGTCTCCCGTTCGGAGTGGCCTCAAGCCACCGCAACGGTAACGGAGGTAAATGAAAAAACAAAAATCAAATCTGATTCAAAAAGAACCGTTTACGATATAGAGTATACTTATACCGTTGACCAAACGGATCATATTGGCACCGTTAAGGAAAAGGGCACACCGCTAAAGGTGGGAGACACCCTTGAGGTGAAGTATGACCCTGCCGCTCCCGAGGTATCAACAGACGTGCTTTCGCCAAACGCAGATGCCCTTATTATAAACGTGTTTATGAGCCTTTTTATTGCAAACGTAAGCTTGTTTGCTCTGGGATTCCCCAGTCTGTTTTCCTTGCTTTTCGGAGCGTTTTCTTCTAAAAAGGAGCTGAGCGACGACGAAAAAGCTGCCGAAAAGGAAAAACGGTTCAGCTGCTATATGGGAGACGGCAGCGGATATCCCTTAAAGCTTTCTCTTTCGGGGCTCAGGGATGCATTTGCTCATCGGGGAGCATGGATCCCTCTTTCTGTCGGTATCTGCTTTGTTCCCTTTGGAATACTTTTATCGGGATGGTTTTATATTTGCACGGCTGCCGGAGCAGGCATATATATATGCAAGGGCGTTCTGGAGCCGCTTCTTCTGGTGGATAACTGTTATAAGACACTTGGGGAGACCGAGTTTTACCGAGTTTTGAAAAAAGGATATTTTTCAAAAAGCCATCCTCACCAATCAGATTGGGAAAGAATAATGTATGCATTGATAATAGCCACAGAAAAACACAGATAATAAAAAACCAAATATTAGCCAAATAGCATAGCTTGATAATAATTTGGCTGTAAATTCAAAGAGAACCCCTGATAATTCAGGGGTTCTCTCAGCTTGTCGATAAAATTATCGACAAGCTGCCTCAGGCTGTCGAGAAGGATGCAGATTTCGTCATTTCAAGTCCGTCGGAGGGGTTCCCCGAAAGTGAGCTTGCGAGCTTTTGGGGGTTCCTGTAAGCGTACAAAGGTACGACAGGACTTGAA
>JAFQNM010000067.1 GCA_017395885.1 Clostridia bacterium
GGCGGCTCCATCTGTATTACAAGAGAAACTAAGGGTATAGGCCGCGGCCAGGCAACAGCACTTATTGAGGTATGTAAGGCACGTGATGAGTATTTCGAGGAAACAGGTATCTACGTTCCCGTATGCTCCGACGGTGGCATCGTTCATGACCATCACATCACTCTCGCTCTTGCGATGGGCGCAGACTTTATCATGCTCGGCAGATATTTTGCCCGCTTTGAGGAGAGCCCCACAGCAAAGATCAATATCGGCGGCACTCTTATGAAGGAGTACTGGGGAGAGGGCTCTAACCGTGCACGTAACTGGCAGAGATATGACCTTGGCGGTGCAGGCAAGCTTTCCTTTGAGGAAGGTGTTGACTCCTACGTGCCCTATGCAGGTAACCTTTCCGATAACGTAAGAGTAACTCTTGCAAAGGTAAAGAGCACAATGTGCAACTGCGGCGCTCTCACAATTCCCGAGCTCCAGCAGAAGGCCCGCCTCACTCTTGTAAGCTCTGCAAGCATCGTAGAGGGCGGTGCACACGACGTAGTGCTCCATACCCCTCAGGCAGGCAAGGACAGATAAAAATTAAAAAAGTTAGAATAGGAGATAAAACCAATGGCTTATCTTTCTGATATAGAGATCGCTCAGGCCTGCGAAATGAAGCCTATAGGCGAGATCGCCGCAGCGGCTCACGTTGACGAGAAGTATCTTGAGCAGTATGGCAGATATAAGGCAAAGATCGACCCTGCACTCCTGAATGAAACAGACCGCACAAACGGCAAGCTCATTCTCGTGACCGCAATAACCCCTACTCCTGCAGGAGAGGGTAAAACAACAACCACCATTGGCCTTGCAGACGGTCTGAAGAGGATCGGTAAGGACGTTACCGTGGCGCTTCGAGAGCCCTCTCTCGGCCCTGTGTTCGGCGTTAAGGGAGGAGCTGCAGGCGGCGGATACGCTCAGGTAGTACCCATGGAGGATATAAACCTCCATTTCACAGGCGACTTCCACGCCATTGGTGCCGCAAATAACCTTCTTGCGGCAATGCTTGATAACCATATCCAGCAGGGCAACAGCCTTGGTATCGACGTTCGCCGCATCACGTGGAAGAGATGCGTTGATATGAACGACCGCCATCTCAGATTTATAGTAGACGGTATGGGCGGCAAGGTAAACGGTGTTCCCCGTGAGGATGGCTTTGATATTACCGTTGCAAGTGAGATCATGGCAGTGCTCTGCCTTTCCAGCTCCATCACAGATCTGAAGGAGCGCCTCTCCCGTATTATCGTGGGATATAACTTTGCAGGCGAACCCGTGACCTGCGGCCAGCTTAAGGCACAGGGCGCAATGACAGCGCTTCTTAAGGATGCGATCAAGCCTAACCTTGTTCAGACCCTTGAGGGCACACCTGCATTCGTTCACGGCGGCCCCTTTGCAAATATCGCACACGGATGCAACTCCGTCATGGCAACAAAGCTGGCTCTGAAAATGGGCGACTATACGGTAACTGAGGCAGGCTTCGGAGCAGACCTCGGTGCAGAAAAGTTCCTTGATATCAAGTGCCGTATGGCAGGCCTCGTGCCCGATGCGGTAGTAGTTGTAGCAACGGTACGTGCTCTTAAAATGCACGGCGGCCGTGCCAAGACAGAGCTTGCAAACGAGGATATAGAGGCACTTGAAAAGGGCATCCCCAACCTTCTCCGTCACGTTTCCAATATGAAGAACGTGTATAAGCTCCCCTGCGTGGTAGCAGTAAACCGCTTCCCCACAGATACGGATGCTGAGATCGACTTCATCATCGCAAAGTGCCGTGAGCTTGGCGTAAATACCGTTCTTTCCACTGTTTGGGCAGAAGGCGGTAAGGGCGGCGAAGCACTTGCGCGTGAGGTAGTTCGCCTTTGCGAGGAGGAAAAGGGCGACTTCGCCTTCTCTTATGATCTTGACCTTTCCATCGAGGAAAAGATCGAGGCGATCGTAAAGAAGGTGTATGGCGGCCAGGGTATCGTGGTAACACCTCAGGCAAAGAAGCAGATAGCAGAGCTCACAGCTCTCGGATTTGATAAAATGCCCATCTGCGTTGCAAAAACACAGTATTCCTTCTCTGATGATCCTACAAAGCTTGGCGCACCCGAGGGCTTTGACGTAACCATCAAGAACGTAAAGGTTTCTGCAGGAGCAGGCTTCATCGTAGTTCTCACCGGCGATATTATGACAATGCCCGGCCTTCCCAAGGTTCCTGCGGCAGAGCGCATAGACGTAGACGAGAACGGCAAGATCACCGGCCTGTTCTGATAAAGTAAAATAGTAAAAAACGGCTGCCGTGAGGCAGCCGTTTTACTTTTGTCAGCTTGTATTCGGGATTTCTGATCAGTATCCCATCTTTTGTGGTGACGATCTCAACCGTGGCGTGAATACCGTACCGGTCTCGTATTTCCTTTGGAATAACTATTCTCCCCAGCTTGTCAATTTCCTTAATAATGCCGATTTTACACATAAATCTGTCCTTTTAATGCTTAATAGTTCAAATTCTTATCTTTAACACAATTATATGCAAAATATGTGTTAAAGTCAAGAAAATTCCGAACATTAACACAAAAGAGGGCGCAAATGAAGATATACGATTATGAAGGTAAGAAGAACATCTGCGGTGAAAGAGTAAGATCGGCAAGAAGAGAGCTTGGACTTTCGCAGGAG
The DNA here is from genome assembly GCA_017395885.1 of Clostridia bacterium. Classification (GTDB taxonomy): domain Bacteria; phylum Bacillota; class Clostridia; order Oscillospirales; family CAG-272; genus Avispirillum. The sequence continues at coordinate 2,680 of JAFQNM010000067.1, forward strand.
GAGCTGGCTGCAAGACTGCAGGTAAAGGGCGTTAATATAGAGCGCGACAGCATTTCGAGAGTAGAAATAGGCACCAGATTTGTGGCGGATTTTGAGATCAAGGTGCTGTCTGAAATACTTGGTGTTTCCGTGAATTATCTTTTGGGAATAGAATGAAAAACGGCTGCCGTGAGGCAGCCGTTTCAGGCTGTCGAAAAAGGCGCAGACCGCAAAACGAGCAAAACAAAGCCACCAAACAGTATGGCTTTAACTGCAAACTGAAAAGCAGTCATAATTTAATGCTATATAAAAGAAAACCCCTGAAAAATCAGGAGCTTTCAAGCTTTTCGCCCTTTCAGGCTACTACCGTACCTTTGTACGCCGACGAGCCTGAAAGGACGAAATCTGCATCCTTCCCGACAGCCGTTTTTTGATAGCGAATCCTGAAATTCCGGTTTAACGTGGAGTTTGAAGCTGCGCAAACGTCAAAGGAAACCGCACAGAATTAAGTGGCAAAAAGAGATTTCGCCCTCTGCGGAGGGCGAGCGGGGGTTACAC
>JAFQNM010000068.1 GCA_017395885.1 Clostridia bacterium
ACGCCCCGCCGGCGCAGCCTGGTGAGCTCCTACACCCACGCGGTGGAATTCGGCGCCGGGATGGGACCGGTACTCATCGGCGAGCGCATCAATCCCACGGGCAAGAAAAAGGTAAAGGAGGCACTCCGTTCGGCCGATCTTTCATATCTTCTCTCAGAGGCGGTAGGTCAGGCTGAGTACGGCGCCCATATCCTTGACGTAAACGTCGGTCTCCCCGAAATAGACGAGGAGGCTATGATGATCTCTGCAGTAAAGGAGATACAGGCTGTCACCGATCTGCCCCTGCAGATAGATACGACAAATAAGGATGCCCTCGCCTCAGCCCTCAGAATTTATAACGGCAAGGCTCTCATAAACTCCGTAAACGGAGAAGAGGAGAGTATGGCGCGGGTCTTCCCCCTTGCAAGGAAATACGGCGGTGCAATTATCGCTCTGACGATGGATGAAAAGGGCATTCCCGAAACTGCAGAGGAGCGCGTTGCCATTGCAGAGAGAATAATAAATAAGGCCGCAGAATACGGTATAGATAAAAAGGAGATAATAGTGGACCCCCTTGCGCTGACAGTTTCCTCCGATGCAAACAGCGCAAAGATCACCCTTGAGACCATCTGTCTTCTTAAGAAAAAGGGTATTCTCACAAGCCTCGGCGTTTCAAATATCTCCTTCGGCCTTCCCGAAAGAGAAAGAATAAACTCCGCCTTTTTCACAGAGGCCCTGAAATGCGGCCTCAACTGCGCCATTATGAACCCCTATTCAAAGGGAATGATGGACAGCTACCACGCATTCAGAGTCCTTGAGGGCCTTGATAAGGGCTGCGCTGATTATATTGCATACGTCAGCGCTTCTCCAAAGGCAGAAGCATCTGCGCCCTCAAAGCTTCTTACCCTTTCTGATGCAATATATCGCGGAATGGTGAAGGAGGCGGGAGAGGCCGCACGCAGAGTCCTTGAGACTGAGCAGGCAACTGCAGTTATAGACGACTATATCATTCCGGCCCTTTCTAAGATAGGCAAGGATTTTGAAGAGGGACGCGCATTTTTGCCTCAGCTTCTTATGAGCGCTGAACGCGCAACGGCGGCCTTTGACGCTGTGAAGGAGAAGCTTCCCGCAGGGGGCGCTCAAAAGGGAAGCGTAATTCTTGCAACGGTCAAGGGAGATATCCACGATATAGGCAAAAATATCGTAAAGGTCCTTCTCGAGAGCTACGGATATAAGGTCTATGACCTTGGCCGTGACGTTTCAAGTGAGACGGTCCTTGCAAAGGTCAGAGAAACGGGATGCCGCCTTGTGGGCCTTTCCGCTCTTATGACCACCACCGTACCCGCAATGGAGGAGACTATATCACTCCTCCATACTGAAGCTCCCAAGGTCAGTGTAATGGTAGGCGGCGCAGTTCTGACAAAGTCTTATGCCGACAGCATTGGCGCCGACAGATATTGCAAGGATGCAATGGAGGCTGTCAGCTTTGCAGGCGAGTTTTATAATTAAGGAGTGATCGGATTGACAGATAAGAAAAACGAAAAAGCAGTAACGTGGAAAAATTGCCTTAAGATAGGCATTAGCGCCTTTTTGCTTTTTCTTTGCATCTATTATTGGAAGGGCATTTCCGCCTTTCTTGCTTCGCTTCTCGGTGCTCTCACGCCTGTGATCGTCGGCTTTGTCATAGCTTACGTTCTCAATATTCTGATGAGCTTTTACGAGCGCCATTATTTTAAAAAGAGTAAAAACAAATTTATAAACCGCTCCCGCCGCCCCGTGTGCCTTATGGGAGCCGTTCTCACCCTTGCGGGCATCATTGCTCTCATTATAATACTCGTTGTTCCCGAGCTTGTGCTCTGCGTAAAGTTTTTGATCTCTGAGATACCTCCTCTTATTGAGAGGCTTCTTGAAACAAAGCTCGTTCGCGAGATCATCCCCAAGGATATTCTTTCAAAGCTTTCCGATATAGACTGGATGAGCTACGTTTCAAAGCTTATCGGCACCGTGGGCTCAGGCCTCGGAAACGCTCTGGGAGCTGTGGTCAATGCGCTCACAGGCGTAGTTTCCGTAATTGTAACGGGCGTTCTCAGTATTATCTTTTCTTTTTATCTACTTGCAGGCAGAGACAGATTTGTCAGTCAGACAAAGAGAGTTTGCAAGAGCTATGCTTCCGAAAAGGTCAATAAGAGAATAGGGTATGCTCTTTCCGTTTTGGATGATAGCTTTCACAACTATATCGTTGGTCAGTGCACCGAGGCCGTCATCCTCGGCGTTCTCTGCACCCTCGGTATGCTTATTTTCCGTTTTCCCTATGCTCCCATGATCGGCGCTCTCGTTGGGTTTACAGCCCTTATCCCCGTTGCGGGCGCGTATATCGGAGCAGGCGTCGGCGCCTTGATGATGCTGACAGAGTCGCCCCTAAAGGCTCTTTTGTTTCTCGTTTTCATAATAGTTCTTCAGCAGCTTGAGGGTAATCTTATCTATCCCAAGGTGGTGGGCGACAGCGTAGGCCTTCCCGCAGTTTGGGTGCTTGCGGCGGTAACCGTGGGAGGCGGTCTTTTCGGCGTTCTCGGTATGCTTGTGGGCGTTCCTCTTGCGGCGGCAATATACCGCCTTGTCAGAGAGGACGTTTCCCGCCGTGAGGCAGCTTTAGCTCCCAAAGAAGAGGAAAGTGAGGTGTTGGAATGAATCTGACAGAGGCTGTAAAACTTCGTCATAGTGTTCGCCAGTATAAGGATATCCCCATAGAAGAGGATAAAAAGCAGGCCATCCTTTCTGAGATCGAAGAGATAAACCGCGAAAGCGGCCTTTCCATGCAGCTTGTCTGCGATGAGCCGAAGGCATTTTCCGGCTTTATGGCCCATTACGGAAATTTTGTCGGCGTTAAGAACTATATCGCCATCGTCGGAAAAAAGGCAAGCGACCTTTCGGAGGCCATTGGCTACTACGGCGAGCGGATCGTTCTTTTCTGCCAGCAGCTCGGCCTTCATACCTGCTGGGTTGCCCTCACCTATAAAAAGGTCCCCGAGGCTTTCAAGGTTGAAAAGGGCGAAAAGCTCTATATCGTCATTTCCGTCGGCCACGGCAGAAACCGCGGCCTCCCCCGCCGTTCAAAGAAAGCTGAGGAGGTAAGCAACGTGACCCCTGATTCTCCCGAGTGGTTCAAAAACGGCGTTGAGCTTGCCCTCCTTGCTCCAACTGCAACAAATCAGCAGAAATTCTATCTTGAAAGAAAAGGTAATATTGTCAAAGCAAGGGCCCTCGCCGGATTTTATTCCAAAATGGACCTTGGCATCGTCAAATACCATTTTGAGATAGGCGCAGGATGCGAAAGCTTTGAGTGGGAGAAATAAAGCATTGACCTTTTTATTTCTTGTGCTATAATTTAATAAGTTGTATTAGTATCAGACAAAGGAGTTATTATGAGCAGCTTTGAAAACCTCAGAATAGTAGATAATTTTTATCAGACCTC
>JAFQNM010000069.1 GCA_017395885.1 Clostridia bacterium
CATCGGTGCCGCTGAGCAGGGGTCTCAGCAAATAGGCACTGAAGCTTCCCGTCATCTCATCTACGGCTGCTCCCGTCTCCTCAGGAGACATGCCTGTCATATCTATAGAGAGAAACTCCACGTTTGCATATATTTTTTCTATATAAGGCGCATTGGAGGGAGCCTTATAAAACTCATCAGCAAAGGAAAGGCTGAACACCATTCCCTCTGCTGCATCTCTCAGCTTTGAAATATATCCGCTGACGACAGAGACCTTCTCATTATCAAGCTGAGTATACTCCTCAAAGCCACGGATAATAAGCTCATCAAAGCCAAGCTCAAAAAGCTCTGCCGCAAGGAGCTCATCCGTAAGCCCCTCGGTAGCTGTCATTACTGCGCTTGCCCTCATGCCCATGCTTTTTGCCTCGCGAACCGCCTCGCTCAGCAGCTCATAGGGTACAAGCTCCTCCGAGGCGGGAAGTCTTGAAAAGCTTTCAATGGAGGGAGAAGCATAGGTTATCATTCCGCCCTCATCCGTCACAACAAAGCAGGCAGCATTGAAGCCCTTTTCCCAAAGGGTGCCGACCGCCGCTCTTGCACCCGCCTCATCCTCTGCCGCCGTAAGATCCAGATATCCGGCACTGACGCCCCTATACGCCTCATCGTGAACAGCGTTTTCTGATGGCACGTCATCCTCGAGAGAATTATCCTCAGAGGGGTCTGTGGTGGTCAAAATATCCGTAGTATCTCTCGGTGTGCTTTCAAGTCTGTCCTTGAGCACGTTGCCCCAAATGACCGCCAGCACCAATATTACTACTGCTACAACGGAAAAGAATATTATCCTTCTCGGCAGGCGAAACTTATTCGCTTTATATGAGCGGTATTTCTTCATTTCGGGCCTCCATTTTATTTTTCAGACTCCTCTTTCAGCATACTTTCATATGCCTCAAGCTTTTTAATCTCCAGTCCCTCTATCTTTTCCAGAAGGAGAAGATTATACTGAGCCGTATAGTAATCATCTGCAAGGCTGTCTGTATTTGCCTCTATATATGCCTCGCTCTTTTCACATCTGAGAAAAATGCTGTATCCGCTTGAGCTCTTGACAACAGGGCTTATCTCACCTATCTCAAGGGCAAAGGCAGCGTTCTCATTTTCCTCCTCCCACATTCCGCGGGTGATATAATATCCATCCGTATTATTGAACATATGGAGGGCCTCGCCGTATTCATCCACAAGGCTGTCAAAATCCTCGCCGGCCATAGCCTTTTCATATGCCTCATTAGCTATGGCAAGGGCCTCCTCATCAGTATGCTCCTCACCTGTTGTGAAATATGTATCCTCGGCAGAATTGATGCTGTCCTCTGTCATTATAAGTATCTGCTTCACACGGATAAACTCATCAGACATGGCAAGTGCCTTGATCTTTTCCGCATCAAGAGGGTATTTGCCGGAATTGATTATTGAGGTGTGCACCACGTCTGCAACGTGGGAATGCTTTTTCAAAAGGCGAAATACGGAATCGTTCATATAGCTCTTCCCAAGAGCCTCCTTATATTCCTTTTTGCCGCCGCACTCCTCGATGGCAAGCTGTGCCGCCTCATCGACCACCTTTTCTACGTCCTCATCGTCGAAGCTGATATCATATTCCTCTGCAAGAGCAAAAACTCCGTATATCTCTCGAAGCATCTCAAAGGCCTCAGCCTCTATTTCCTCCTCGGTGGCATCGGGAAGGTCCTTTCTGAGATTCATGGTTATATAATAATAGAGCTCGTAGGGCACAGAATATTCGCCCACGGTCAGCACAGGCTCCTTTTCTCTCGCACTTGATGAAAGCATTGTGCAGGAGCAAAGGCTGAGAAGCACCATTGCCGCACACAGAGCAATGCACACCGTTTTATTTATCAGTTTCAATTTCAAATCCTCCGAACTGTTCTCAGCATATACTTCTCCAATATATACTTATTTTATTTTAACTCATTTTCACCCGATTGTAAATGATATTCACTCAATATTATGTTAATTTTTAAAGATACATTTCAAAAAGCCCGATGAAATGAAGCATCATTTCATCGGGCTTTACTATTCAGTTAATTCCTCTGCGAAGAAGCTCAAGCGCTGCCTCGAAGTTTTCCGGCAAGGGTGCCTCCACCGTTACTCTTTCACCCGTTCTCGGATGAATGAAGCTGAGCTGACCAGCATGAAGCATCTGACCCTTAAAAAGGGAGGGATGGTGCTTCTCAAACTGAGTAGGCCTTCCATAAACGGGGTCTCCCAGAATCGGGTGGCCTATGTGGGCCATATGAACTCTTATCTGATGAGTTCTGCCCGTTTCCAGCCTCATTCTTGCAAGGGTGAACTGAGAAAACTCCTCCACGGGCTCATAATGGGTGATCGCCTCTCTCCCCCCCTTGACAACGGCCATTTTCTGCCTGTCTGACGGGTGACGTGCAAGGGGAGCATCCACCGTGCCGCCCTCGCGGATATGGCCGCACACCACGGCATAATAAACTCTTGAAAGAGTATGGTCCTCCAGCTGAGCAGCCAAAGCAAGATGTGCATCATTATTTTTGGCAACCGCCAAAAGTCCGCTCGTGTCTCTGTCTATCCTATGGACGATGCCGGGGCGGATAACCCCATTTATATCGGAAAGGCTATCCTTGCAATAATACATAAGTGCAGATACGAGGGTGCCGCTTCTATGGCCGGGGGCAGGATGCACAACCATGCCCTGCGGCTTGTTTATGACCACAACGTCCTCATCCTCATACACCACGCTGAGCGGTATATCCTCAGGCTCTACCTCGCATATTTCAGGCTCGGGCAGCTCTATTTCAAAAACGTCTCCCCCTGCGGTCTTATAGCTTTTGGCGCAGGGCCTTCCGTTTACCGAAACCGCCCCCTTTTCTATAAGAGCGGCGGCGGAGCTTCTTGTTATCTCTGCCGCCCTTGAAACGAAAACATCGGCCCGCTTGCCGATGTCTTCACTTGCCGAAACAGAGGCTCTTATATTTCTGTTACTGTTCATTTTCCTTACTTTCAGATTCTTTTTCTGCGTTTGCCGAATTTGAATCGTTATTTTCTGCGTTTGCCGAAATTTTCTTTTCCTTCTCTGCCTTAGCCTCTCGTGGAAGCTCTACAGCCAGCAGATACACTATGAGTATACCGCAGCCAACCGTTATAAAGCAATCGGCAATATTGAATATGGGGAAATCCTCAAGGCTTACGGAAAAGCCGCCGTCAAAGCTGACGGACGGATACTGCACAAATGCCGCATCTATAAAATCCACAACCCCGGGACGGAAAACACGGTCTATCATATTTCCGATACCGCCGCCGAGAATAAATGCAAGAGGGGTCTTTACCCAATAGCTTTTCGGCTTTTCGATCTTTATAAACACAAATATGGCAACGATGGCAACAACGGATATTACCATAAACACCCATCTGTGCTCAGAGAGCATTCCAAAGGCCGCTCCCTTATTCTCTACATAAGTGAGGTTCAGAACGCCCTTTATTACCTCTATCACCTTACCGGCAGGTATGGCGTTCATGACGATCACCTTGGTTATCTGGTCAAGAACAACAACGCCAAGGCTTATTAAAAGACAGTATATCATCAGGTGCTTTACCTCACGCCTTAGCTTCCGCTACCCTCATCTGAGTTTGCAAAATCGCTGAGAAACTTGAAATAATCAGGCTCACCGCCGTCCTCATCGTTTTCTCCCTCTTCGCCATCCTCGCTTTCATCATCAGAGATTTCAGAGAATTCTTCATTCTCCTCATCCTCATCGTCTCCAAGGAAAAGCTCAAGCTCGAAATCAGATTCCTCATCCTCAGAGCTCTGGGCTGCAACAGGCTCTATAACAAGCTGGTTGAAGTCATCCTCCTCTGCAGCCTCCTCGTCTTCCTCCTCATCGGTAACGAAAACGATCTCTTCATCCTCGCCGCTCTCCTCTTCATCGATAATGAATTCGCCGTCATCGCCGTCATCCTCTTCCTCAAGCTCGGAGAAGATAGACTCCTCAGGATAATCCACAAAGGCAGGCACTGCAGCAGAAGGCTCCTCTGCCTCCTCAAATGCATCTACCGCATCGGCTACCGCAGTATAATCGGGGGTATATTCAAACTCCTCGGCAAACTCTGCAAGCTTATCAACAAGCTCGATATGTGAGGAATAGAGAGCAAAAAGCTCATCCTTAAATGCGCTTACCTGCTCCTTCATATAGTTAACGGTCTTCATTCGCTCGGCTATCTGCATATCAAGATCGGATATGATCTCTCCGCAGCTCTCGCGGGCGCTGTCAAGCAGGAATGCACTCCTGTCTCTTGCATCGGATATCATATATGCCGCAGCTCTCTTGGAATCGGCTATGTTCTGCTTGAGAGCATTCTCGGTATCGGAAAAACGGCGGATAAGGCGCTTCGCCGTTGCAAGCTTCTGCTCAAGCTCAACGTTCTGTGCCTGAAGGCGCTGAAGCTTTGCCTCCACATCCTCCACGTATGCATCTACCTCATACACGCTGTATCCTTTTTTCTCTATTGAAAAGTTCATTTTATAGCCGTTCCTTTCTCATAAATACTTCTGCGTTCCGAATCAGACATACTTCCTTGCAAGAAGCCTCAGTCTGCCTCTTCTCGTGGCATCGCAGGCGCTGTCCACAATATATTTTCCATGCCCCCTGACAGAGACTATATCTCCGGGGGAAACGGTGCGATCAGGTTCCTTCATAACAAAATAATTGACCTCGACCATACCTTGATTTACAAGACGCAGCGCCTCATCCCTTGACACGCTGCAAAGGGCTCGAACTATGCCGTCCAGCCTCGGTGAAGCAACGGTCGAGCAGATTTTCTCAAACTGACGAACAGGGCAAAAATCAAGTCCGGCCTCTGCTATCTCACATCTTACCGTATCTCTGCCTGCACTTCTGAGCTCTGATGCAACAAAGGCAGATGCTCTCTCATCACAGAAAACAGTAGCAGAATCGCCTTCAACGCAAATATCGCCCAGCACGCTCCGCTTTATCCCCAGCGCCATGAGAGCACCGAGATAGTCTCTATGCTCAAGGGCAGCATATCCGCTGCCGGAAAGCTTCAGCACATGGGTATACTCCGAAAGCAGAGCCTCCATACCGTATTCCGAAAGCAGAGAAACGAAAAATTCCTCCCTCTCCCTCGAAAAAAGCATCTCTCTGCAGGCTTTTTCCGCCTCTATCCACGAGGGGAGAAACAGAGCTCTTCTTCTCTCGGCACCGTAATACCCTCCCCAAAAGAACAGCCGGTCTGCACGGTGGCCTGCCACCATTGCTTCATACACGAGCCTTTGCTCTCTTGGCGTTAAAAAAGACAGTGCGACCGCAGAATTCTCCTGGCGAACGGATAACTCCGTTGCTCTTGAAATCAGCAGCCGCTCTTCATCAGTACAGAGGAAGCCCCCTGCGTTTTCCTTATTATTCATCAGTTCGCAAAAGACAAGATTCCGCCCCGGGATTCGAGGCGGATTCTATGTAGTCTTATCAATACTCGCCGAAATCGTCAACAACGGGAGCGGGTGCAGGCTCGGGCTCGGGTGCTCTTCTGGATGTGAGCTTTGCATCGCCAACGTTTACGTTGCTGGGAGTGATAACATATGCATTGGATGCGATCTTCTTGAGAGATCCATCAATAGAATATGCAACACCGGAAAGGAAGTCAATAAGGCGGCGGGATGTTTCCTTATTGGTATTCTCAAGGTTGAGAACTACAGTTCTTCTGGAGATGAGATGGTCTGCGATCTGTGCAACGCTGTCAAAGGACTCAGGCTTTACGACCTTCATCTCAAGAGCGCTTCCGGAGGAGCCGGAAAGGCTGATGCCGCTACCCATATTGGAGGGAGCTGCCATGCCTGCATCTGTATCCTCTGCATCCTCGTAGGAGCCGAATGTGTCGGAATAGTATCCGTCATCCGCGTATGCGTCATCATACTCAGGCTGCTCCTGAGCTCCTGCCATTCTCTTCTTGATATTATCTACGATTCCCATTTTCATGTTCCTCCAAATTAAATTTCTTTTGTATTATTTCGTTGGGTAATATCTCTCTCCGAATATGGAGCTGCCTACACGGACCAAAGTCGCACCTTCCTCAATGGCAGCCTCGAAGCTATCGCTCATACCCATAGATAATACAGTCTCTATTTTATTATGCCTTTTATTTTGCAAAAAGTCAAGATATATCGCATATGTTTTCTCAAAATATTTTTTATATTCGTCCTTTGTTTCGCAAACGGGAGCCATCGTCATAAGGCCTGCAACCTCAATACCGTCTATCTCAGAAAGCATCTGCGAAAACTCTATGCACTCCTCGGGCAGAACGCCGCTTTTATTCTCCTCTCTGCCGATATTCACCTCGCAGAGCACCCTTGTGACAACTCCTGCCTCAAGGCTTCTCCTTGCTATCTCATTAGCAAGCCTCAGAGAATCCACAGACTGGATCATATCTACCTTTCCCACAATGCTTTTTACCTTATTGGTCTGCAGATGGCCTATTAGATGAAGCGGCACCGTTCCCTTTATTGCATCATATTTTGAGAGAAGCTCCTGCACCTTGTTTTCTCCAACGGCAGGCAGCCCCAGCTCGTTTATTGCAAAAAGTATCTCCTCGGCAGGCACGGTCTTCGTTGCCGCAAGAAGCGTTACCTCGCCTCCTGCGTTTCGCCTGGCCTTTGCCGCCTCGATCCTTTCCATCACCGATGCATAATTATCTCTGATGATCTGTTCTCTGATCTTATCCATTTCAGTCACCTGTCAGTTTCCTATGATTTTTCCCTCATAGAGGCCCTTGCCCTCTACGATGATTATATCGTGCAGCCTCAGCGGAGGAGCGCCCTCCGTTTCGGCTTCTGCTCCGTCACCTTCCGTTTCTTCCACGTCCTCATCGCTGACGCCGTCCGTCAGCTTAACGATATAGGTATTATCGGATATATGAAGTATCTCCACGCTGCGGAAGGAAACGGTTGCAACGTCAAGTATATAAACTCCCGTTTCTCCGTTTATCATTCTTACAGCGCCTGCGGGGACAGCAAGACCTGAGAACTCCTTTTTCATAAGCTCCACGTCCTGAGTGCGATAAAAATCAAATCCCTCAGGCATCATATTTGAGGAGAGCACAACTGCCGCTCCCTCCTTATCATAGAGCACGTTCTCAACGCTCATCTCCAGAGACATATCAGTATTTCTGAACCTGACGGAGCATTTATCTCCCGCCTTATAGGTGTTCTTTTCAGATTCTTCCACCATACAGACAAGATACCAGCGGCTCTTGGTTACCGTTTTGCCGCCGTTTCCCGCCTCACCGGGCTCCATTGCAACAAGCTCTCTCAGCTCTTTCAGGCTGATATCGGAAAGCTCCTCTGCCTTGAATATCTCCTCGTATCCGTCTGCCTCGGAATAGTAGTAGCCGCTGACAGGGGTATGTACCGTTCCCAGCACCGAGCCGAGATCTGAGAGAAGTGATGCTCTTTCGCTCTTCAGCTCCTCGATCTCCCCCTCGGGATCGGCATATCCTCCCGTGAGCATCGTTCGCTCGCCTACGGTTGCCACCAGAGAAGGACGAAGAGAAACGGCTCCTCCCGCATCTCCTCCGTCGGAAAGACCTCTGATTTCGGAGAGGATACCCTCGATCTCGCCGTCTATTCCCGACGTATCCTTAAGGCTTACATCGCCTGCATCCTTATATCTTGATATGAGAGCTATCTGCTCATCTATCTCCGCTATCCTCGCCACCGTTTCGGGAGAGAACTCAGAGTACATTACGGCAACCGAGCCGCCTTTTCTGATATGCTCGCCCTCAGAGGCTGAGGGCACAACACTTTTTGCGCCGCCCGTTCCGCTGATGACGGTCTCTGTTCTGAATATATATCCCTGAGCTTCTATGACCTCCTCATAGGACTGACGAACAGCCGCCACCGTTTCTATCTCTCTTGCAAAGGAGTTCCAAATATGGTATCCGAAATAGAACACCAGGCCGATGCTGATAATTGCACCGAGAACGTACATTCCCACCTTTTTCAGATATTCGGTATCCATTGAGTTCTCCTTTCTCTTAAAGCTCTGTGGATACGGCGCCCTCAAGTCTTCGCGCCATATCTCCCTCAAGATGCCTGCAAGTGAATACGAGGGACTGGAATCCGCTCTCGTTAAGAGCCGAAAGAATGCCGAAAAGCCTATTCTCGTCTATCCTTGCAAAGCTCTCGTCACAAACGAAGGGAGGCACGTCTCCCGCAAAGATCTCCCTTGCAAGAGCACACCTGAAGCTTATATACGCAGCATCCTGCGTTCCTGCCGACATATTTGATATTTCTCTCTTGATCCCGTCAACGCTGAAGCCGAGGGCAAAGCTTCTGTCTGCGCTGAGGGCAGAATATTTTCCGTCCGTGAATCGGCCCATAAGCTCAGATGCCTCGCCGATGACCCTGGGCATAAGAGATGCCCTCATCGCCTCGGAGGCAGAGATAAGCGCCGCCGTTGCAGCCTCGATGCCTGCAAGACGCCTTTCCATTGCGGCAAGCTCTCTTTCGGCACCGTCAAGCTGTGCTGCCAGAACAGAGGTATCTCCCGCTGTAGCCTTGGTTCTTGCAATACCGGAATCCACCTCACCCTTCTGGCTGATAAGGCCGGGAAGAGCGCTCTCTGCAAAATTCTTTTTGCTGATAGCCATTGCCGCATCCTTTGTTGTAAATTCAAGGGCAGCCTTGCCGGCCTCTGTTTCGGATATCTCCTCGTAGGCAAGGCGAACAGCCTCACCTCCGTCGTATCCCAGAACGTCGGAGTAGCCCTTCAGCTCACCTCTTGCCATTGCAAGAGCAGCACCTGTCTCCTCCTTTTCCTTTGCAACAGAGGAGGCCGCCTCTATTGCCTGAGATACGAGGATATCCGTATCTGTATATTCATCCGTGTTCTGAACAAAAGCGCTGCAGGCACCTCTGAGAGATGCGATAATGCTTTGCCTGTCCTCCTCACAGCCCTGTATTTCAAGGAGCCTCTTTTCTCTTTCCTCAGAGGCTCTTGTATAGGCGTGAGCACGGTCTATTTTCTTTTCAACTTCCCTTTCAAGGCCCTGAACGTTGCGAACTCCCCACTCCTTCAGCACCTTCAGAAGCGAGGCTGAGCTGACGGCGCAAAGCACCGCCATTACGACACCGACGAGAACAAGCACACCCGCCGCACACAGAGACGCAATCATAACGCTCTGACCCACAGAGCCTCTGAGAAAATAGCCCACAGCGGCAACGCCTGCACCGAGGGCAAGCATTACTGAAAGAAGAATGGCGAAGGTGCCTCTCTTCTCCTTATCCTTTCTGGCACGGGTAACGCTTCTGCGTGCATTGAGGATCTCCTCACCGCTCATGCTGTCTGCCTCATCGGGAGCATCTCCAAGGCTTCTTCTCAGGCCCTTCTGCCTGCTTTCGATACCCGAAAGACGTGCAAAAAGGGCGTTGATCCTTCCCGTCTGACCGGGGATATCGCCATACTCCTCAAGCAGGCTGAGCTTTTCCTGAAGCTCCTCCGTTCTCTCGCGAACCTTCAGAGCCGCTTCAAGCCTTCTTCCCGCCTCTATTTTTTTATAGGCACGGCAAAGCTCATCGTATTTATTTTTTTCGGCTGTTCGCTTTTCTATAAGGGCAGAAAGCTTTGCCGCCTCGTTTTCATAAGCAATAAGTGCGCTGCTGCTTTGCTTTGCCTCCTCAAGCCTTGCCTCAAGGCGAGCCTTTTCCTGCATAAGCATCTGTATCCTTCCGCCCGTGCCCTTTTTGGGCATAAGCGCTCTTCTGCTCTTTTCAAGACGGTCGACAGCCTTTCTCACGCTGAGATTTTCATCTCCCGCCATAAGAATATTCTCAATAGCCTCGGCCATTCCCGTTCCGTCTATGGAAACGCCTCCCATCTGTCGGATGAAAACCGTATTGACAAACATCTGCTCATCGATACCGAGAATGCAAAGACCGGGAACCTTGCCCTTAAATACCCTCTCTCCGGAGTACAGATCTATGACCTCTGTTCTTTCACGGTGCTGACCCTCGTCAAAAAGAGAAAGCTCACGGCTTATGCGAAACTCGCCCTTGCCGGTCACAATGGTAAGGTTACCTGCCGCACGGCCCGTATCCCAGGGAACGTACTTCTGCCGCTCGGACATATCTCCGTCGCAGCCTCTGCCGGAAAGTCCGTAGAACATAAACTTAATAAACATACAGAGAGTGCTCTTGCCTGACTCGTTTTCGCCCTCAATAACGTTGAGGCCTCTGGAAAGCTCAAGCTCCTTCTCCTTCACGCCCGCAAAGGCTTCTATATATAATGACTTTATATACATATCTTCACCAATCTATAAAAATCAGATATCTGAAATATCCTCTCCCGCCAGAGCCGCAAGGCTGTAGCGAAGAGCAAGCGCCGCTCTTTCACGCTCTGAGCGGTCAGTACTCTCAAGGCCGGGCAGAAGCGCCTTATAAAGCTCGCCTCTGATGCCCTTATCCGAGAGAAGCGCCTCTGCATTCCACGTGGGAGAGGTAGAATCCTCCACCTCAAGGGCAAAAAGCTTTCCCGAATTTTCAGAAAGCACCTGAGTGTTTATGACAAGCGAGGGATCAACGCTGCCCGTCAGCGTTATGCGAACGATATGCTCGCCGTCCAGTCCTCTTTCAAGAACGGCACCGCTTATCCTGTCGCTGACAGCAGCCATGCTCTGAGCCCCATCCACGTTAAGCTCAAAGGCCACGTACACCCTTTTTGAAAACCGCTTCTGCTGAATATGAGCTCTGCCCTTTTCAACCGTTACGATAAGGGCGCCCTTTTCGCCGGTCTCGCCGAAATCTCTTCCCTCAGGGCAGCCGCAGTATGCACCGTATCCCTCAAGGGCTCCATTGGCAGCCTCGGGGTTATGTATATGACCGAGAAAGACGTGGTCTGCACCGAAGGACCTTATTACGGAAACAGGCAGAGGTGCATATTTGCTGATGGGAGATGCGGTATCTCCGTGGCAGACAAGAAGATTTATTCTCTCTTCGTCCTCAACGGAGCCTGAGATGGGACAGTAAGAAAGGTATGCTTCGTTAAAGCCGTAGCCGTAAACGCAAGCATCAAGCTGCGGAAAATCTATTTTTTCAACCTCGGGAGACGTGAAAATATACACGTTTTCGGGGAAGACAGTTTTTTTCCAGATGCTTCCCTCAGCGGCAGGGTCGTGGTTGCCGGGAGCGATGATAACGGGACAGCTGAGAGCTGAAAACTCGCGGATAAGAAGAGAAACCGTCTCTCTCGTTACAAAGGCGGAATCGAAAAGGTCGCCGGAAATGACCACCATATCCATGCCCTCGTCTCCGGCATACCTCATCATAGCAGAAAAGGTATCTCTCAGCTCGCGTCGCCTCTGCTCCGCACGGCTGATATCAAGGCCGGAAAAGGGGCTGTCCAGATGCAGGTCACCCGTATGAAGTATCCTCATAATTCTCAATTCCTTTCAAGGACTGTAGTAAAATAATTTAATAAATAATTATAACACGTTTTCCTTCTCATTTCAACAGATTTGGCAAATTGGAAAGCAAAAGACCTGCTGAAATTGCAAAGAGACCTCTGAGGTTTCTCTCAAAAGTCTCTTTATCATTAAAAGCAGCTCAGTTCATCTGCTCCAAGAGCTTTCCAACTCTCTCCTCATTTCTCCAGCTGTCCAAAACCACGTATTTCTTATCACAGATGCACCACATCTTATGAGCCTTGGTTAAATACTTTTTCTTCTCCTTGCCCTCGCTCATTCCGGCGAGACCTTCATATGAAAAAGCAAGGTCGGAGTAGCATTCTCCAAGAGGGTAATCATCAAGTGCCTCTGATTTCTTAAACTCTCTGATATATGATCTGATAATACCGATCTTACTTTCAAAGTACTCAACGGAATGCTCGCCGCCAAACTTGATCTCGTTATCGGCAAGCCTCATTTTATACAGGCATCCGGATTCATACCAGCCGATACTGCGTGAGCCATAGGCTTTCTTCAGGCTCTCCCACACGGCACGTGCTTTTTTTATGTATGCGATTTTCTCATCCTTCTCCGAAATCATCGCCGCCTCATAGTATGCCTTGGTAATACGGTCATATTCGCTGACTACTATGCGCTTTGATCTTTCACACGCCGTTCTGATAATATCGGCAGATTTTTCGTAGTATGTGCAGGCAGCCTTATTATCTCCGCTCTCGCTAAGGAAACGAGCCAATCCGCTACAGAGGCGGGAGACCTTGCTCCAGGCAGCTAAGTTATCTGCTTCTTCGGCAATTTTTGAAGCAAAGGCGATCGCCATGGAAAGCGCCTCAAATGACTGAACTCCTCCAAACAGGTTACATATATCCTCAAGCATTTCTCCGCTTTCAGGTGATACATCCCTGTTTTTCCACTTAATTTCAAGAAGCTCTGATATTCTTTCAAACAGCTTTTTCTCCTTCTCCCTATTGCCCATGGCTGAGTAAACCTTGAAGAGATTGCAAAAGGCATCAACGTTTGAATAGCGTGCAGGATCGATTTTTCCATCCGCATTTTCGCTTTCCGAGGAACGGAGCGTTTTCGATATACAGATGTCGGCAGCTCTTTCATAGAACGGCACCGCTTTTTCAAAGCACTGCTTTTCGCTGTACGCATAGCC
Source organism: Clostridia bacterium (assembly GCA_017395885.1). Taxonomy (GTDB): domain Bacteria; phylum Bacillota; class Clostridia; order Oscillospirales; family CAG-272; genus Avispirillum. Next base: position 12,641 of record JAFQNM010000069.1, read on the forward strand.
GAGCTTTTTGCAAAGGGCCACAAGGATACTCTCTGCCTCCTCGCCACTTGACCTTTCAAAGTCACCCTCAACTGCTTTTACAGCCTCCAGGAGCAAGTTCTCAAGGCCTTTGATATCGAGCCAATTCACATCAGCGTTGCAGCGGCGCATTGAAAGCAGATCGCCGTCTGCCCAGAAGCGGAACAATTGATATACAGCCTCCGGCGACAATGCAATGACCTGTGAACTCAGATTTGTTATCTCCTCATAATGCGACCTGAGATCACCGTCTGCGATCTCCTCAGGTCTGAAGTAGAAATACTGCGAAAGGCGGCAAGCTGCCAAAATAGCTTTCATTAAATTATCGAGGCTTGCATCCTCGGCTGCCTCTTTTTTTGCAAGGCTGTACTTTGTTTTGTGAAACCATGCTTCTCCCAGGTGCTCCTTTCGGCCTTTAATGCCAAGAAACTCTGCAAGCTCATCGGAGGTGCGGAAGTGCTCAAGATAATCGGGCTCGGCCTTGCAAAGCTTCTGAAGATTTTCGTACCTTCCCTTACAATAGCTCTTATTAGCCCTTTCGTGCTTTTTCTTGCTGATAAGCTTTGCCTTGCCGAAATCGATCAGCTTTATAATATCATCATAAGCGTCCGTCAATCTGAAGTAGGCATATTCAATATCGGATTCATCAGTCAATTCCTTCATCGCAATATCAAAAGCCTCCCTCTCTGCTTTGAGGCTTTTTGAGTAATAAAGGTAAGCTCTTCTTATGTCAAGAAGGGGAAGCAGATCGTAGTCCTTATCCTCATACATACTTGCCAGATTCTCATATGCATCGGAAAGGCATCTGTAGCGCTCAAGGCTTCTGCCTTTTTTCACGAGAGCCTTGGCTAATGCCAATGCCTGATTATAATACTTCCTTGCATTTGGATAATCACAGGACATTTCATATCCGTCCTTGCCGATCAGCCTTTCATCCTTGAGCTCAAGGCAGAGATCTCCAAGCTCTGAAAGGCAGTATATAACGTTTGCTCTCGTATCATCCGTGTTAAATCTTGCATCTGCTTTTTTGGCAATATCCAGCGCTGCCTCAAATGCTTTTTTTGCAAGCTTAAGCTCCTTTTCCGTTCTGTCTGAAGAGAAAAGGCCTATGATCTCATTGCCGCACTCTATGACCTTATAACTTTGCTTTTTCCTCTGTAGGGGCCGAATTATACTCCTTGTATAATTCCTCTGCCTCTCTCCTGAGCTCTTCGATTGTTTTTTCCATTTTTGCCTCTTTGTTAATATACCTGAAATTTGACGTTTTTAGCCGTCCTATGCTTTTGGTTTACTTGATTGTATCATAATTAATTACATTATTCAAGAGTTTTGTCGTATTTTTTACAAAATTCTATCATCAGAATACCAAATTATTCACTTTTTATACACAGAATAATATTGACCGCGGCAAATTATGGTTATATAATGGTATCACTAAGAGAAAAGGCAGGTGCGATAATGGAAAATAATAACAAGAACACCAGGAGCATACTTATCGCCGCAGGCGTTGCCGCCGTCACCGCAGTGGCGGCAGGTGCCGTTCACCATCTGATCGCAAAAAGCCTTATGGACGTTGCCATGGACCGCAAGGGCCCCAAGGCCATGTCTCCGAAAAATATGGAAAAGCTTATGGGAACAGGCGAGCTGGCCGCTGTTATGGACGTTGTTGCAGAGGCCGCAGCCGAGCTTGAGCAGCAGGAGATGGAAACTGTTGAGATAGATGCCTTTGACGGTACTCGTCTCGTTGGTCATTGGTACCCCTGCGAAAATGCAAAAAGATGCATAGTTGCAATGCACGGCTGGAGAAGCGCCTGGTCTCAGGACTTCGGCATAATATCAAAATTCTGGCACGAGCAGGGCTGCTCCATTCTCTTTGCCGAGCAAAGAGGTCAGGGCAACAGCGGCGGAGATTATATGGGCTTTGGCCTTTTGGAAAGATATGATTGCCTTGAGTGGACAAAATGGGTCGATGCCAATACCAAAGATCTGCCCATCTACCTCTGCGGTCTCTCAATGGGGGCCACCACCGTCCTGATGACGGCAGGGTTTGACCTGCCCGAGAGAGTTCACGGAATTATGGCCGATTGCGGCTTCACCTCTCCCCACGCCATCTGGAAGCACGTTGTTCAGAAAAACCTTCATATTCCCTACAGGCTTTACAAGGCGGCCGCCAGCGACCTTTATAAAAAGAAGCTCCGGGTAGACTCCAAGGAGTACTCATGCCCGGAGGCGCTGAAAAAATGTAAGGTGCCCGTTCTGTTCATTCACGGAACGGATGACCGATTTGTGCCCATCTCACATACCTATGAAAACTATAAGGCCTGCGCCGCAGAAAAAAGGCTTTTGGTGGTGCCCGGAGCCGACCATTGCCTCAGCTACTTCACAGATGAAGCGACCTATGCCGAGCACACACTGAGATTTTGGAAGGACTATGACGAAAAGCTCCCCGAGCCCGTAACCGAAGAATAGAAGAGGTCCGCCGTTGGCGGACCTTTTTATTCTTGCAAGGCCTATACTCCGGGGTATCAAACTGATTTCTCTTGAAGCTTGCAAAAACGGATTTCATGTAGCCGCAAAAAACGATCTCAGCTTGCCACACGGCTGCCGCTGACCGTCGCTCCGCTGTAAGGGAGAACTGTGTTCGCCCGCCCATCTGTATGCAAACCGGATTTCAAATTCCGGTTTAACGGGAAGGATAACTTGTAGGGGCGGATTCCATATCCGCCTCTACGGTTAATATCAATTAAATCTTCCCGTTAAATAGATAATTAAAAAGCAGGAGCCGTCAATCATCACGTTTTCTTCAACCACGCCGCTCTCAGGCCTCCTGCCTTCTCTGCATCCTTTTCCAGTTATAGAATCCGTAAAGGTCGTTTACAAAAAACATAACGAAGCAAATAACCACAGAAAGATATGACACGTCCTGCAGCGTCGCCATTATCCACAGAATGATAAGAACTATATCGTTTGCGGCATAGGCAACGGCAAAATAGGGGCTGCGCCGAAACGTAAGATACACTGCAACAAAGCTCGTGGTAACAGACAGGGTGCTCGGGATAATATTCGCCGTTTCAAAATGCTCAAGAATAAAATAAAAAAGCACCGTCACCGCACCGGTCAGTATCCACATAAAAACACTTTCCCTTCTGCCCACACTACCTACGGCAACCTCTGCACGGTTACCCTTATAGGGATTGCAAAGCCAGGAAATAAGAGCAAAAAGAGCCATAGGCGCCGTCATTCCCAAATAGGTCACCATCTCTCCGAAATACGAAAAAGTATAGGAAATAATGCCGTACAAAATGCTGAAAACGACCATCAGCAGCTGTCCGAATGGATTGCCCTTGGCATTGAAAATAAGACTTGTAACCCCAATGAGAGATGATGCCAGAGTCAGCCAGCCCTTTCTGTCAAATATCATAAACGAAGCCGTTATCAAAAGAACGGAAATGCCCCACAGCCACTTCTCTCCCTTGGAAAAATAGCTGAGCTTGCTCAGTAATGATCTCATATACACTCCCAAAAAACAAAGCACCCGTGCACGTCTTCTAAGACCTAACGACGTGCTGACGGATGCCCTGCATCTCACTACCCGGTGGCAGTATTGTTTGTTTTTCTGATTATAGCATATTGCAAATGCTTTTGCAATAAAAATTTATCAGCTATTTTGTTTCGGTGGTCCAGACCGCTAGAATAACCCCTTAGGAGAACATGACGCAGTATAAAGTCACGAAGGAGTGCGACCTCTCCCTCCGCGAACAAAAAAGCCGTCTGCCCCGTGCAATTGCCGTTGTTGATAAAGCTCCAAAGCGCAGGCATAGTCTACTCCGAAATGCTGATACATTATTTTAGTAAATCGAAATAAGGGCGTCAATATAGGAGAGTATGAGCGAAAAAAACATTTTCAAAAAACTTGAATAAAAGGGTTGACAAGAGAGTATAATGATGATATAATATGTGAGCATCGAAAGC
>JAFQNM010000070.1 GCA_017395885.1 Clostridia bacterium
AGCGAAATATCCAATCCCTTGAAAAGCTGGGATTTTCAGTTTCGCTTTCTTGATATTATTTTTCGTTTTTACGGTGCCGCATGGCTTTTTTTGTCATGCCTTTTTTTATTTTTGTCTTTATGTGGGTTTTCAGGACAGCCCGCTTTTATTACCCTACGATATAATTCTATCAAAATTCCCTTTGCTTTTCAAAGGTGATATTGACTAAACTTTTCGGGGGTCTATATAGGTGATAATGACCAAAATCATCTGTGGCCGAGGAATTCGTCCACCTCGTCAGTCAGCTGTCCTCCCGCCTTTCTCAGCTCGGACATTACTCTTTTCGTTGCAAGAGGATCCTTGTGCCACGTTTCCTTTGAGATACCCTGAACGTCTATGGGAGAGATAATAAAATCAACATCAGGATACGCATAGCTATAATACATCAGGCATCTTCTCGCATGAAAGGATTTGCAGCAGATTATGGCCTTTTTGATCTCTATGCCCATTTTGTCAGTCAGCTTTCTTGTATTAACGGCATTCATTTTTGTAAACGTGGAGCGCTCCTCGCACAGGATAGCCTCCTCAGGCACACCGTTTTTCATAAGAACGTCCTTATAAAACTGCGCCTCAGTTTCATAATCACCGTTATAGACATCTGCCTTAGTTTGTACGCCAAAGAATTTTCCTATTTTTATACCGTATTTTCCCGAGGGGATCACGATAGGTGCATAGCCTGCCCTATAGACCTCTGCTCCCTTTTCGGGAACCTCTGAATGAGAGCCTCCCGGCAGAAATATGGCATCTGCCATTTCAAGCTTATCCTCTATGAAAATAAAATCCGATATTTCTCTGATTATTCTTTTTTGCATTATCCTTTCCTCTCCTTTTCTTTTCTGATCTCATTATACCACACGGCTCGACTCTTTTCAACACAAATATTTTCCGCATTTGTCTAATCGTTCCCGGATTTTATGCGTATGTAAAAAACGCCTTCTCACGAAGGCGTTTTTTATTATTATACATTGAAAAGGAATTCAACAACGTCTCCGTCGTTCATTACATATTCCTTACCCTCACTTCTGAGAAGGCCCTTTGCCTTTGCATTTGCAAGGGAGCCGCACTCAAGAAGGTCTGTAAATGCAACTACCTCGGCACGGATAAAGCCACGCTCAAAATCGGAATGGATCTTACCCGCAGCCTGAGGAGCCTTTGTTCCCTTTCTGATAGTCCAGGCTCTTACCTCCTTGGGGCCTGCGGTAAGGAAGCTGATAAGTCCCAGCAGACTATATCCTGCCTTGATAAGCTTATCAAGACCTGACTCTGTGATACCAAGGTCTGCAAGAAACTCTGCCTTCTCCTCAGCCTCAAGCTCACTGATCTCTGCTTCAATACCTGCACATACGGGGATCACCTGGGCAGACTCCTTTGCTGCCTCGGCACATACTGCTTTATAATAATCATTATCGGGGGATACTCCGCCCGCCTCATCCTCGCTAACGTTTGCAGCATAGATAACGGGCTTCATCGTGAGAAGGCCCACCTCATCCATAATAGCGATCTCATCCTCATCAAGCTCGCAGGTTCTTGCTGTTCTTCCCTCCTCGAGAACGGCGTATACCTTTTCATATACCGCAACTGCCTCAAGAAGGCTCTTATCTGCCTTTGCAAGCTTCTTTGTTTTATCGATCCTTCTCTCAAGGGTCTCCATATCTGCAAAGATAAGCTCAAGGTTAATAGTCTCTATATCTCTTGCGGGATCTACGTTTCCGTCTACGTGGACGATATCCGTATCCTCAAAGCAACGAACAACGTGAACCACAGCATCTACGTCTCTGATATGAGAAAGGAACTTATTGCCAAGGCCCTCTCCCTTGGATGCTCCGCGTACAAGACCTGCTATATCAACAAACTCGATAACTGCAGGAGTATACTTCTGGGGATTATACATCTCGCTGAGTGTATCAAGGCGGCTATCCGGTACTGCAACGATACCCACGTTGGGGTCGATGGTGCAGAAGGGATAGTTTGCAGACTGTGCGCCTGCACCTGTTATTGCATTAAAAAGTGTGCTCTTTCCAACGTTGGGAAGACCTATAATTCCAAGCTTCATATTTAAACTACCTCTTTTACAAATTTACCACTATATTATACAGAAAATATTCCCTCATATCAAGAGCTATCTCGATTTTTATGCTTTTCTTATGACCTTTTTGCTTATCTTTTTTGCAGATATTCATACATAATTTTACAACAAATCACCCGATTTTCACAAAACTGTCACCTTCATACTTTACAATGTTAACGTTCAAAGAATAACCTATCAATTTCCGTACAAAAATAATTTAACAAAATACTATACTTTTACTGATGTTTATGGTATTATGAATATATGTACGGGAGATTTCTATGAAAGGAATTTACAAATGAGTACTAAGATCCTTGTTATTGATGATGACGCCAATATTTGCGAGCTGCTTCGCCTTTATTTCGAAAACGAAGGCTACGAGGTGAAGACTGCACTTGACGGCGCAGAGGGAGTCAGCTACTTTAAGATCTATGAGCCTGACCTCGTTCTCCTCGATATTATGCTCCCCCAGAAGGACGGCTATCAGGTCTGCCGTGAGATTCGCGAGATCTCTCAGAAGCCTGTTATTATGGTTACTGCCAAGGGTGAGGTTTTTGATAAGGTGCTCGGCCTTGAACTGGGTGCTGACGATTTTGTGGTCAAGCCCTTCGATATGAAGGAGCTCTCCGCACGCATGAAGGCGGTGCTCCGTCGCTACAATGCTCATGACCACCTTACAGACGATGAAACGATAAAGTTTGAGAACATTGAGATCAGCCTTCAGAAATATGAGCTTAAGATCAACTCAAAGCCTATCGATATTCCTCCCAAGGAGCTGGAGCTGCTCTATTTCCTAGCCTCTAATTTTAACCGCGTTTTCACAAGAGACCAGCTTCTCGACAAGGTTTGGGGCTTCGATTATCTCGGCGACTCCAGAACGGTTGACGTTCACGTTAAGCGCCTGCGCGAAAAGCTTGAGGGCGTTTCCGACAAGTGGACCCTCAAAACAGTTTGGGGCGTTGGATACAAGTTTGAGCTTTTACAATAATATCCAAAGGGGCGGCTTTGCCGCCCCTTAT
>JAFQNM010000071.1 GCA_017395885.1 Clostridia bacterium
TCAAAAAGTCATTTCAGTGCTTATTTAACAGGGGCGACCGAGTCAGGCCTCTTCTGCCTCATCCAGGCTGCAGGAGGGAACAAAATCTTCATCGCACTCACAGCAGGGATCAAGATCATCGCCAAGGCAATCATCATTGCAGCTATCGCAGTTACCGCAATCGATAGTTACCTTAAAATACTTCTTGAAAAGATTGTAGAGAAGAACAACAAGGCCAACTACCGCAATAGCAACAGTTACAGAGATGATTATGACCTTGGCTACGCTCGTACGCTTTTCTTCATTCATTTATATCATTCCTTTCGTAAACAGCCGGGAGGCTGCAATTTCTTTATAAGTATTTCCCAAAATGGATACTTCTACTGTTATCATTATACCATGCTTTTGTTAAATTGCAAGAGGTATATCATAATTTTATACAAAAAATCAGTTAGGTTTATAGATTTTGTTAACGATTCTGTATATTCCAACCGTTGCCTTTCTTCCCATATCACCGGGAAAATTGGTCAGAGCTGAGAGCGATGCATATCTGAGCTTTTTATATGCCCGGATATCCTTCTCCTTCAGATACCTCCAAAGCTCCTTCTGCTTTTCAACGCTCTCACGGTCTCCCTTAATATCAAGAAACACGTTGCATATGGTGATAAGCATTGAAAGATTATGAAGCATATATCTGTAAAGCTTGCGGCTTCTGAGCTTCACCTTATTCAGGTCGTGGCTGTCTATTATGAGCCTTGTGACAAGGATATGCTGGTCTATTCTCTTTAATACGTTCTTCTCGTTAACAGACTGCTCCTCATTGCCCACGTAGTAAAGATAAAGATCGGAATTTATATAATACATCCGCTCCACAAAGGGCAGAGGCTGATACATATAAAGATTGTCCACATAGAAGGTGTGCTTTGGCATTTCAAGGCCGCAGGAGCGAAGCAGCTCCACCTTATAGATAACGGAATGCATCATCAGATACTTTGAGGGGCCGAACGCCTTTGTATCCTCCCAGCAGAAAACACAGCCCTCGGGGAAAATGCCCCCATAGCTCATAGGTCTGCGGTCACCCGTATCCACACGCACGTAAACGTAGTTGCAAAGATACATCTCCACGTCGATGCCCTGAGCCTCGTTTTGACGGATAACGTCAAGCACACGCTTAAGCTCATCGGGATCGAGCCTGTCATCTGAGTCAACGATCTTCAGATACTTGCCCTTTGCATTTCTGATTCCCTGGTTAACTCCCTCTCCGTGGCCGCCGTTCTCCTGTTGGATAACGCTGACTATATCCGGATACTTCTCCTTATAGCTGTCGGCAACGGCGCCTGTATCGTCCTTTGATCCGTCATTGACAATAAGTATCTCTATATCGTCTCCCGCTCCGAGGATGGAATCTATGCAGTTATGCATAAAGGCAGCGGAATTATAGCTTGGTATTGTAAAAGTTATGAGCTTATCCATAGCGGCTCCTTTACTTGGTCTTCTATAATTATATAAGCGGCTTCTCCTTATTTCAAGAATTTTTTGTAAACTCTTTACGATTTGCAGTTTTTATTATACAATATAATTAAATCAAACGAAAGCGAGAAAAGAAATGTCCAAAATATTCTGGAAGGGCGGCGCCCTGCTGGCACCTGTGCCCCCCGTGCTCGTTACCGTTGGCGACGGAGAGCGCGAAAATGTTTTTACCGTTGCATGGACAGGCCTTATAAACACCATTCCGCCAAAGACATATATTTCCGTTCGCCCCTCACGCTATTCCTACGAGATACTCAAGAAAAACGGTGAGTTTGCATTGAACCTCACCCCCTCCTCCCTTATCGCCGCCTGCGATTGGTGCGGCGTGCATACGGGCCGCAAGGTGGATAAGTTCAAAAAATGGAGCCTGACAAAGATTCCCGCCAATAACATAACTCCCCCTCTGATAGACGAATGCCCTCTTGCTCTTGAATGCCGGGTTTTTGACTGCATTGAGCTTGGCACCCACCATATGTTCCTGGCAGACGTTTTGGGAGTGACGGTCAGCGAGGAGCTGCTTGATAAAAGCGGCAGACTTTGCATTGAACGTGCCAATCTTGCCGCCTTTGCTCACGGAGAATACTTTGAGCTTGGAAAAAGCCTTGGCAAATTTGGCTTTTCTGTTAAAAAGAAGAAGAAGAAAAAGTCAAATCAGAGCGTCAAAAGTAAACATAAATAATTGACATATTGTATACTATGTGATACAATATGTTACACAATAATACATAAAATGAAAGTGAGGAACCATAATGTTCTGTCCAAATTGCGGTTTTTCTCTACCTGATGGTGCATCCTTCTGTCCCGGATGCGGAAAAAGCACCTCCAACGGCCCTGCCGCAGCTGCACGCCCCGCAGAGCCTGCCCCCGAGAAGGATCACGACTCTGCAAAATTATTCGGCTTTTTCTCATCAAAGGCATTTCTTGCTGTTTGCATACTGGTAACGGCCGCTGCTGTTGCCTCTCTTGCCTTCGGCGTTATAGAGCTTATCTCCATCCTTCTCTCCGTCGGATGCTGGATAGCCTTCGGCGGTGCAAAGGCTCAGAAGCGCTCCCTTATCGGCTCCGGCGTCAAGGTAATGTCAGTTTCTTCCAGGATAGTTTTCGTTCTTTATTTCGTTGCGGCAGGTCTCATTATCCTCAGCGGTATTCTGATCCTGGCCGTTTTCGGATTTGTTGGCAGCGGCTTCTCTACTCTGTCCAGCCTTTATCATGAATATATCCCCCAGCTTCACAGGGTATTTGAGTTTACTCCCGCTGAGGAAGAGATCATCGACTTTCTCTACAACGTCAATATCATTTTCGGCAAGGTATCCCTCACCCTTATCGGCTCTGTGCTCTTCACCGCAGCTCTTGTTATCGCCGGCATTATTATTGCCCTGAACCTTATTTTCACAGGCCCATTCTGCTCCTATCTCTCAGGCCTTTGCCGCACCATAAAGGACCCCTCCACTGATAAGCCCCAAGCACCTAAAAGCACAAGGATCTCCGTTTTGCTTGTGATACTTGCCGTTTTCACGGCCATACCTGCGATCGCCTCTCTGGCAAGCCCTCTCATTCTGGTGCCCGGCCATATCATAACAGGCTTTGTCGTTCCCGGGCTGCTTGTTGCTGCTATGATCGTTGCAAGCAGGCTCATATCAAACGGAGATTAAGCGCAGATTGACTTAGCATATTGATTATGCTATACTTTTCTTAACAGACAGAATCAGGAGCATCATATGGGAAGCATTACGATACTTTCGGAAACAACGAAAAACCCCATCTCCCTTATCGGAGAAAGAGCAGGCATCTGCTGGGGAGCTAATATTGAAAACAGCGAAAGAAACTACAAAAGAGGCCTTGACTGCATCAATGCAGGTCACGGCAGAACCCTTGAATACGTTAACGTGGAGCTGGTTATTGACGGCTATTCCGCTCGCGTTATCCGCGAGTGGTATACCCATCTCGGCGGCTCACCCACTCGCCTTCAGGCAAGCACACGCTATATTGACTACGGCAATTTCGAATACGTTACTCCTCCCAAGAACGCAAAAAACGAGGAGGCAAAAAGAATATATGAGGATACGATGAAGGCTGTTACCGAGGCGGGAAAGGCTCTTGAGGAGCTCGGCATTCCCCGCGAGGACAGCGCAATGCTCCTTCCCCTCGGTATGACTACGAAGATCGTGGACAAGAGAAACCTTCGCAACCTTATCGATATGTCCCGCCAGAGAATGTGCACCCGTGCATACTGGGAATACAGAGAGCTTTTCTCAGATATCTGCAAGGCCCTTCGCGATTATTCACGGGAGTGGGCATACATAATCGACACTCAGATGATGCCCAAATGCGAGGCTCTCGGCTACTGCCCCGAGACCTACTGCTGCGGAAGAAAGCCCAAAAAGGAGCATAACTGATGTTCCCATACGTATTTATAAGCTATAGCTCGGCTGATACGGATGATGCGGTGCTCATCAAAGGCACCCTTGAAAAAAACAATATTCCCTGCTGGATCGCACCTGACTCCATCCCCGAGGAAGCAACTATACAAGAGAGATCCCCTATGCCATTACAAACTGCGGGGTCTTTCTTTTACTCCTCTCTCAAAATGCTCAGGCCTCTAACTGGGTATTCGCCGAGGTGGAGAACGCCTTCAAAAAGGGCAAGACCATAGTTCCCTTCAGCATCGACAACGGCCCCTTGAAAGACGATTTTGATTTTCTTATATCAAGAAGTCAGCGGATTTACGCCTTCAACGGTAAGGCTGCAGCTCTTGAGGAGCTCGTTGCCACCGTCAAGGTCCTGCTTGAGGCTCAGTCACAAAGCAAGAAGCAGGCAGAGGACTCTGCACCTGCGGCAGACGACAGCACAAGCACCCCTGAGCAAGGCTCTGCCCCCGCTGAGGAGCAGACAGACACCGCCGCAGCCTTGGCAGCAGAGGCGGCTGTTGACGAGTCTGCAATTACAGAGCCCCGACAGATGAGCAGGCGCGGAGACGACTACTATTACGGCAAAGGCGTTGAAAAGGACTACAAAAAAGCAGTTGTCTGGTATGAAAAGGCAGCGGCCTTTGATTATGCCTACTCCGAATACAGCCTTGGATTTTGCTATGCGTGCGGTCAGGGAGTTGAAAAGGATCTGAGCCTTGCAGCTTATTGGTACAAAAGAGGCGCCGAGCACGGAAGTCTCTCTGCTCAGTGCAATCTGGGAACGGCATATAAATACGGCAACGGCGTTGAAAAGGATTATGAAAAGGCCTTCTACTGGTATTCCAAGGCTGCAGAAAAGGGAAATGCAAGAAGCGAGTGCAATTTGGGCTACTGCTACGAGTATGCCGAGGGCGTTGAAAAGAACATTATAAAAGCATTTTTCTGGTATCAGAGATCTGCCGAGCACGGCTATGACAGAGGCCAGCACAATCTTGCCCTTTGCTATCATTATGCTACGGGAACAGAAAAGGACTACGGCAAGGCCTTTGAATGGTTCAGCCGTGCCGCCGAACAGAATTACTCCGGCTCTATGTACAGGCTGGGCGAATACTACGAAAACGGATACTTTGTGCAAAAAAACCTTGCCAAAGCTATCGAATGGTACCGAAAGGCTGCAGAAAAGGGCGTTGCCAAAGCTCAGCTTTCCCTCGGATCGCTTTATGAAAGCGGCGACGGTATTGAGCAGAATTACGAAAAAGCCGCTGTGTGGTACAGAAAGGCTGCAGATCAAGGTAATGCAGAGGCGGCCTTCAGGCTTGGCTCTCTTTATGAAAAGGGCACCGGCGTTTCCAAGAGCCTGAAAACTGCTTTCGCTTGGTACTCCAAGAGTGCCGAAAGCGGATACGCAGCGGCGGCCCAAAGCCTTGGCTACTTCTATGAATACGGCTACGGCACAGAAAAGAATACAGAGCATGCCCTGCTCTGGTACAGAAGAGGCGCTGAAAAGAACGATGCGGCGTCACAGTATCGCCTTGCACTTTGCTATGCAAACGGCAAGGGAGTTGAGGAGGACCCTGAAAAGGCACTTGAATGGTTTATTAAGGCTGCACTGGCAGGTAATCCCGATGCGCAATCAAGTCTCGGATACAGATATAATAACGGCATAGGAACTGACAAGGACCTTATTATGGCCGCATATTGGTACCGAA
>JAFQNM010000072.1 GCA_017395885.1 Clostridia bacterium
TTGGAGCAGTAGAAGCCTGTGCACTCGAGAACTACGTCAACGCCGAGCTCGCCCCAGGGGCAATCCTTAGCGTCCTTGCAAGCGTAGATCTTGATCTCCTTGCCGTCTACGATGATGGAATCCTCAGTAGACTCAACTGTGTGCTTGTTCTCGCCGAGGTAGCCGAGGTAAGAACCCTGAGCTGTATCGTACTTGAGAAGGTGAGCAAGCATTTCGGGCTTTGTAAGGTCGTTGATAGCAACTACCTCATAACCCTCTGCACCGAACATCTGGCGGAAAGCGAGACGACCGATACGGCCGAAACCGTTAATGGCAACTTTAACTGACATTTTAGTGTCCTCCGTTTGATTTATATAAATTTATTTTGGACTTATCGCGGTGCGTTAATCCACACCAACTAACATTTTATACTAAAAGAATAAATTATACAAGAGTTTTTTTGAATTTTATCTAAAATTTCATTTTTGGACAAATTTATAAAAGAATGGAAGAAAAAATGTGCCAACTTTAACATAAGAGAAAAAAGAGGAAAATCAACTTTTGTTGATAATCCAAACGATTTGTTGACAAGGAATTGAAACGAAATTATAATTAATATGATATGCATATGAATATAATGTTAACTGTTTTAAAACACAAGTGCAAGAATTATGCATGAAACGGAGAAAAATATGAAGAAATACTGTGTACTCTATAACCCTCTTTCCAACAATAAAAGAGGAGAGGCAGAAACCGAAAAGCTCAAGGAGCTTCTTTCCGATTGCGAGCTTACGTTTCATGATATGACGAAGCTTGAAAGCCTTTCCGAGTTTTATGAGTCTGTTCCCGAGGGGGTCAGCGTAGTTATTTCCGGTGGAGACGGAACGATGCACCGCTTTATCAATGCGGTGTCAGGCTGTGAGCTTAACCGAGACGTTTATTATTTTGCATCGGGAACGGGTAACGATTTTCTCAAGGATATAGGAAAAGAGAAGGGCACAGAGCTCGTTCTGATCAATAAATACATAACCGACCTGCCTGTTGTTGAGGTTAACGGAAAGAAGTATAAATTTCTCAATAACGTAGGCTTTGGTATAGACGGATACTGCTGTGAGATCGGAGATAAAAAGAGAGCAGCGGGAAAGCAGAAGATAAACTACACGGCAATAGCCATCGGAGGACTTCTTGGCGGATATAAGAGAGTAAAAGCAACCGTCACCATTGATGGAGTAACAAGATACTATAAAAACGTATGGCTTGCACCTACAATGAACGGCAGATACGTGGGCGGCGGAATGATGGCCTGCCCCGAGCAGGACAGACTCTGTGAGGATAAAAAGATTTCGGTAATGGTAATGTACCATCCCTCAAAGCTGAAGACCCTCACTGTATTTCCCAGCATATTCAAGGGAGAGCACGTAAAGCATACTGAGATGGTGGAGCAGTATAAGGGCTATGAGGTAGAGGTAGAATTCGATAAGCCAACAGCTCTGCAGATAGACGGAGAAACCATTGTGGGAGTAACAAAATATAAGGCATGGGCAACTCCCGAATACAGAAAAGCATCAATTAAAGAGCTTGAAGCAGCAAAATAAACAACGGCACCTTTGGGTGCCGTTGTTTATTTTCGGTTTCGTATTCTGATTCGGCAAGCTGTTGAGGCTTTGCATGACCGTAGAGCTGATGCGTGCTCGCTAACTTCAAATTCCGGTTTTACGGGTAGGTAACTTGTAGGGGCGGATATGGGATCCGCCTCTACGCCCCCGAAAAACTTCAAAAAGGGAATGGTTATAATTTGGTTTATCGGTGAGAAGAAAACCGTGCATATAACCTCCTAAGGATGACATATCAAATCAAGTTTCAAACTTCAAACCGGAATAGAACTGTCATTCAGGCATAGAACTTATGGTTACCGACAGCAACAATAAATTTACGGTTATCGGATACCCAAGAGCTCTGAGCAAGGGCCTCGTTCACGAAGAACAGGGCCTTGTTGGAAATGGTGGCACCGTCAAGGCAGAGCTTGGCTGCAATAATACTGTCCTCAGAGGGAGTGCAGTTGATGGCGCCGTTAGCTACGGGAGTGAACTGAACTCCGTTTTTTCTGTCAAAAATAACGCTGTAAATAGTGTTTGGGAATTCCTTGTTTGCAACTCTGTTGAGAACGACCGAGCCAACTGCCACCTTACCCAGCAGCGATTCGCCTGAGGCCTCTGCGTGGATTATGCGTGAAAGCCCGTAGATGCTGTCGTTGTCGTAATAGCTGTTGCCGCTTTTCAAGGCTTCTCCTTTGGTAATATATGCGGCAAACTCATTGCTGTTCCATAAAACGTTGTAGCCAAAGGCCTTGCAGAGAGTGCGGAGCGGAACGAACATAGTACCGTTTATGATAATAATGCCGCTGCCTGCCCATAAGTATCTGCCGTTTGCCGTAATGTAGAGAGCACTGTTCTTTGCGCTGACAGAGAGGCTGTCCGAGGATACGGTAGCTGTTTTTGCATTGCCGTTCCACGAGACGGAGCTGACTCCCATATGCATAGAGAACTCTCTTATTCCCACGTAGGTAACAGACTTGTGGAGAAAAGCCTTTCCGCCGTATTTTACCCCATCAACGTAAACTGAAACGTTTCCGAGTGAGCCTCTGGGCTCTGTAACCGATCTTTCATATGCAGACTGTCCGTGTGAGGGAGCAAGGCCTGCAAAGGTGCTTACTGAGAAGCAAAAGCAAAGCGCCGCCGAAACTGCAATGGATATAAGGCGCTTGGCCGTAGCATGAATATAGTTGCTTTTTTTCATACTGAACTCCTTTCCGCGACAAATGTCGCTCGGGCAAAAGGTATTTGCATATGCCCGTGGATATTATTTTAACATTATCCTTAAACTTATTCAACAAACAGATATTACCATGGAAAAGTGACCTGATATTACCTGAAAGGGTATCAAAAAATTATGAGAGCGATTGATTTTTCAGCCGCAGTGTAGTAATATATATGTGTATGCTTGTGAAAATATGAGTATGCCCGAAGGAAAGGTGCAGTATGAAAATAAAGAACAGAATCAGAAAATATATAAGCATTAGCCTTGTGGCCGAGCTGCTTTTATCGGCAGTGCTTCTCAGTGGATGCGGCATTTTCACGGTAAACGTTCCGTCTCAGACAGAGGAGGCGGCAACCACCGCTACGGAGCCTGAAACTACGCCACCTGAGGAGCTTGATGTTTTCGAGGGAGACTATAGCGGAGATATAGACAGATTTTTGAACGATCTTTCCGGCAAGAACTATAACGGTGCTGTTGCAAGGATAGTAACGGTCAGAAAGAATCTTGTTGTGCCCGATGAGAACAGCAGTAAGGTGCTCTCAGAGGACCTACACGAGAGAAACGATGCAGTAGAAAAGACCCTGGGTGTTAGCCTCAGCTGTGATGAGCGTGATGCAGAGACATTGTATCTTGAGCTTAGAGAGGCTGTCAGATCAGGCAGCTATTATGCAGATATCGTAATGTATCCTCAGTATAAGATAGGCTCCTACGTAACAGGCGGAGCCGTTCTGAATCTGAACAGCCTTCCCGGGTTTGAGTCGGCAGGAGGCTACTATTATCAGTCTGCAGTAGCAGCGGCAACTGGCGGAGATGCACTTTATGCCGTGGCAGGCCCCGCATCTCTTAACAGCGACGGCCTGTCCTGTATCTATTTCAATAAGGATATAATAACGGCGCTCGGCATCGAGTCTCCCTATAGCCTTGCTGACCGCGGAGAGTGGACGATTGATAAATATATACAGTATGCCAATTCGGCAGGAGCAATTGATGGAGAGTATTACGGCTACGGAGCTCAGAATACACAGACCTATCTTTCCGACGTGTTCTATTTCGGATCAGGAGAGACGCTGACAACAAGCGTTCAGGGCTATTATCCTGCCCTTTCACTCGGCAGCGAAAGATGCCTTAGCGTAATAGAAAAGATCAAAAGTGCAACAGTAACGGCCGAATCCTCCGGCAATGCCCTCACCGCCATAGAGACCTTTGCGGCAAATAAGACCCTCTTTCTGGTAGACCGTGTGGATACTATGAAAACGCTTGCCGCCTCCGGCGTAAACTGGGGCCTCCTTCCCATACCCAAATATGATGCAGCACAAGAGAAATATTTAACGTATGCAAATTCCGAGGATGCACTGTTTATCAGCGCAGTACCCACCTCACCCAATTATGAGCTTACCTCAGACCTTATCGCCTGTATGAATATCGTTACCTACGGATATACGAAGGATGCTTACGTTACCAATGCAACCTATTATTATCTTAGAGATAACGAGTCTGTCAGAATGCTTGATAAGGTAGTGTCAAACCCCGTGTTTGACTTTGCATATTCCTTTGCAAGCACCTATAATTCCATTCCCTCAGCCACGTTTATGGCAGTAAGAAACACTGTATCTGGAGTGTCAACTCTGCAAAGATATATAAACATGTGGGCACGCCAGTTTGAAAATTCAATGTATTACCTCTTCGATGTAGAAGAATAAAGGAGAAGACTATGTATACCAATTTAAAATCAAGAGATGAGCAGCTCATACCCTCAAGAGTGCTTGAGACAGCATTTGCAGAAAGGCTTCACGGCTTTACCGACAGTGAGTTTCTCACCTGCGATTGCAGCAAGGCCGTGGGCGCAACGGGCCTTCCTTATTATATGCCCGTGTGTCTCTATGCACTTAATAATCCCGTGATCTCCGATTATCTTTTGGAGAATGACGGCGAGAGCCACCTTTTTGATTTTGAAGGCGGAATTACTCATATAACCGAAAGTGGAGAGAAGCCTCTGCCTGAGGAGGTAAAGAAGGCTCTTCTTGCAATTTTCGATCGCCTTGATAAGAGCGCCGGTGATATAGATGAGGAGGGAGCACACGTTATCGATCTTAAGGCGGCACCTATAGGCCCTCACTTTGACGTAAACCTTCTTCTCGGAAACAGGGTAGGCTTTGAAAATCCTCTTCTCACAACGCCAAAGGCCGCATTGGATTCTCTCGGCAGAGGCTCCTTCAGAGGAAAGGCCGAGAACCAGGTTCTCTCCAACCGCTACGTATGGCGTATGGAGGAGAACGGAGAGCCCGTAAACCGTCAGTTTTATCTTTATGAAAACGGCGAGCAGATATTCTATTCTGCAGACGTTGATGTGAATGTTAAAGCTGCTGTCTGCCGCCATCTGCAGAACAGAACTGTCATCACCTATGAGACCGAGTGTGGGCTCAGAATAACGAGAACGATATTTATCATTCCTCACGAGGAGGATATGCCCGAGGCGGTAGAGGCTCAGCGAGTTGAGATAGAAAATCTTGGCAGTGAGGACAGAGAGATCCGTATCGTGTTTACGGGAATGCTTGCTGTGTTTGATTCCAGCGGTCTTTTCAACGACGTTGTATATGCAAATATCGTGCACGAGTCTGCCATCCTGACGAACGATGGTCGCCCCGTCTGTGTTTCTCCCAGGCTTCATCCCAGATACGGCAGATATTGCCGTCGTTTTGCCACGGTGCTTGCAAACGGAGACTATTTTGATGAGTTCTGCGTAAACTACCGTGAGTTTATGGGCAGCGGAGATATAAAGCATCCCGAAAACGGAGCAAGGCTCTCCAATCGCCAGAACAGAAAGGACGCAGCCTTCTTTGCCCTTGCAAAAACTCTTACCGTAAAGGCAGGAGAGACCGCTGTGGCCGATTCTTATGCAGGCATCTGCTCTCATGATGACGACGTAACGGAGATATTCCTCCGCCAGTCCAACAGATTCATTGAAAAGTACCGTGATCCCGAAGCACTCACAGAGGCATATAAAAGGGTAGTGGATTTTGTTGAGAGCTATTCATCTTATATCACGTTCAATTCCAAGGACAGAAGAATGTCCTCCTACATATCGAGAAATCTTCCTTTCCAGGTGCTTTATCAGTCCTTTGTAACAAGAGCCTTTGCATGGACAAATAAGTCCGGCCGAAAGGTAGGCTTCAGAGAGATACAGGATATGTATGCCTCTATGTACTATATGACAGCCATGGGCAATTCCGGCCTTGCAAGAGATATGATCTCCCAGTGGGCGTCCAACGTGTTTGAGGACGGATACGCATACCATAACTTCTATTGGGGCGGAGACGGAATTGGAGTCGGAAGCGATGACCAGCTCTGGCTAATGCAGGCGGTGTACAGATACGTAATGCTCACAGGCGATATCGACTTTGTAAACGCAGAGCTCCCCGTAGCAGGCACCAATGGCAAAACAAGAAAGCTTTTTGATACGATGATGGCATCTGTGTTTTATTCCGGATGCATATCTGTCGGAGACCACGGACTTCCTCTTCTTGACCACCTGGACTGGAACGACTGCCTGAAACTTGATTATGACTCCATCAGTGCTCCCGAAAAAATGGAGCTTTACCGTAAGCAGATAGCAGAGAAGGGACAGGAGTGGGGAGCGAGATTTGAGAGCCACTATTGCGAGAGCGTTATGAACGCATTCCTGCTTAAGATCGCATACGATAACATGGCGGCTCTGGCAGACCTTTCCTGCAGAGAAAAGGAGGCAGCATGGCTTCGTGAAAAGTGCAAAAAGCTCTGTGAGGATATTCAGGCCCATGCATGGAAGGGCGACTTCTTTGCGAGATGCCTTATCAATAACCCTGCCAAGGGATATACGTACCTTGGTGCCGGCGGAGACGGACTTTCACTTGACCCCGATTTCCCCGGCTCATACTGGCTCAACTCCTTCTCCTGGGCGATCCTTGCAGGCTGCGCCACAGAGGAGCAGATGAGAATAATGCTGGATTCTGTCAATAAATACATAAAAACTCCCGCAGGCCTCACGCTCACGTCTCCCTGTGACCTCGATAAGGTCTCCGAGACCACCGCAATGGACCACTATTTCCGTGGCGACCGTGAGAACGGAGCAGTATTCAAGCACGCAACAATGATGGCAACGGCCGCAATGTTCAAGGCTTGTAAGGTGATAAAGGATGAAAAGCTGGCAGCCGAGTTTGCCGAGTGTGCATTCTGGATGCTGGACCTCGTTCTTCCTTATCAAACTCTAAAAACTCCTTACGTAACAAAGGGAAATCCCCGATTCTGCACACAGTACAATAACAGCGAAACGGGCGAGAATATCGGACCTATGCTGTCAGGCACTGCAAGCTGGCTTTCACTCACCGTGTACGAGTTTCTCGGAATCTCACACGTTGAGGGCGGCATAGAGCTTAGCCCCGTGCTCCCCTTTGATACAGAAAGCGCAAATTACGTTGTGAGAGTAGACGGAACTGAGTTTGATATCACGGTAGAAAAGGCAAAGGGCTTTGTGAGACCCACAGAGACCACCGAATATACCTTCGACGGTGAAAAGTGCACCTCTGTTATCCCCAATCCCCGTGACGGCAAGAGACATACGGTCACAATAATAATGTAAACAAAGAAAGCCCCGAAATCGGGGCTTTCATGCTGTCGAAAAAGGCGCAGACCGCAAATATATCAAAACAAAGACAGCCGGATCGAAACTTTAACTGTAAACGGCAAAAACAACAAATAATTAAAGTCACATTAAAGAAATCCCCTGAAAATCAGGGGATTTCAAGCTTTTCGCCCCTACAAGTTATCCTCGCCGATAAACATGAATTAAAAAAACAAAAAAAGCAAAAAAGTCTCGGAAAATATGTAGACTAATGAAAAAAACTGTGATACAATATACTGAATATATATGTACAATTCAGAGGTAAAATGAAAACGGTAAGAATTCAGTCATATGGCTACGGATCTAATTGCTGGGTCATAATCGACGAGGAAAGCGGAGAATATGTTCTCATAGACCCCTCCCCCACAGGAGCGGCATTTCTTGAATTTATAGAAAAAAGAGAGCTCAGAAGGGAAGACCTTAAGTATATCCTTCTCACTCACGGTCATTTTGACCATATAACGGGTGCAGATGAGATAAGAGACGTAACGGGAGCTCCTCTTGCTATCCACGAGGCGGATGCAGATTTTCTCACCGACTCTGATAAAAATGCATACAAATACTTTTTCCGTGAGGAGCTTGTAATGCGTCCTGCAGAGATCATTCTTCACGACGGTGACGTGCTCAACCTGGGAAAAAATGAGATAAGGGTAGTCAGCACACCCGGCCATTCGGAGGGAAGCGTATGCTTCTTTACAGATGAGATAATTTATACCGGAGATACGCTTTTTGACCGCAGCATAGGAAGAACGGACCTTGTGGGCGGAAATCAGGCAAAGCTTGAGGATAGCCTGAGGTATCTTATATCCCTTGAAAAGGATTATCTCATATATCCCGGCCACGGCTCGGTTTCCACCCTTTCAAAGCAGTTAAAATTTAACCCATATCTTTATGGAGGTAATTTATGATAGATTATAAAGAGCTTTCTGCGCTCCTTTTCCCAAACGTCACAATGACGGAGGAGGATTGCGAAAAAATGTTCCCCCCCAGAGAGGGGCTTCCCGAGGGCGCAGTAATTTCCCGTATGGCACCCAGCCCCACAGGCTTTGTTCACCTTGGTAACCTTGTTCAGGGTCTCACCAGTGAAAGAATGTGCCATCAGTCCGGCGGTGTTCTTTATCTTCGTGTTGAGGATACAGATGCAAAGCGTGAGGTTGCAGGCGCTGTTGAAACACTTATCGAGTCTCTCGCTCACTACGGCATCAAGTTTGACGAGGGCGCAACCGTAGACGGCGATAAGGGAAGCTACGGCCCCTACCGCCAGAGACAGAGAAA
>JAFQNM010000073.1 GCA_017395885.1 Clostridia bacterium
TATAGGTTGGTACCACGTTGATCATTGTTTTTCCGCGGTTAAAGAGCACCTCGGTGCCATCCTCAAAATAAAACTTGAGAACTGAGCCGGAGCTATCCTTATTCCACGTGATCTTCTGGTATGTTCCCTCGGTCATTATCCAGCCGCTTCCGCTGCCGGTAGTGCCGATATCGATTCTTGCCTTATCATCTCCCGGGATGGCTGCCGTTGTTGTGAAAAGAACTACCACGTTCTTGAACGCAAGCTGCTCTCCCGTAGTATTATCAATATGGGCCTGTCCGTTATACTGATATCGTGAATAAAGGCCTGTATTCTCAGAATAAACGTAATCAACGGTCTGGTAATTGGAAACAACTACTCTTGCATGAGTAGCAGAGCTTGAAAGAGTTGTTGTTTCTCCAAACTCGGCAAATACCATAGGCTTTTCATAGCCTGCATTTTTCTCTGTACGGTAGCCGTAATAATTGATCGCATTTACGATTCCCTCACCGCTCTTAACAACGAGGGTATGCTCCGTTGCAAACTTTTGAAGTCGCTCAGGGTCACGCTCAAAGGTTCCCGTCGTATAATGGAACGCAGCAGGGCCGTTAACTCCGTCAATATTATTGGTCCTTCTGGAATACAGAGTATCGTATGCATAGGTGCTTCCGCCTGCATGAACGAAAATGCAATCGTATCCGTCTGCATAATCAATATAATAGTCTCTTGCGCTTCGCACAGAGCCCACCTTGGTGAGGCTCTCATACTCGGTGGTTATCATCATAAGTCTGGTGATACCGCCCTCTGCAAGGCATTCATACAGAATATCCGCCTGACCAATTCCCTCCTGGGGAAGGCTGACTCCTATATTATTCACCATAATTGAAACAGGTCTCTTGCCTGAAACGTCCTTTGAGGTCTCAAGACCTGTTAAGGGATTAGTGAATTCCGGAGGCTCGGGAGGTGCCTCGGGTGCATCTGTATCATCTGCATCGGTTGCACCGTCTGTAGATTCGTCACCTTCGGTGAGAACATCTGTCTGCTCCTCGCCCTCAGTTGAGTCATCCTCAGGTGCATCATCCTTGGATGTGCAGGCACAAACAAGGCAAAGCGTGAGGATAAGCGCAAGTATTGCAAGAAATCTTTTAAAGCTATTCATAATTATGCACCGATAAGTCTCTCAAGCCAGATAATGCCCAGCTCAAACGCCTCGTTAAGGCCGGTCTTCAGGTCCTGCTTAACGATCTTTTCGCCATCAGAAAGGGCAGGATCGGTTTTTGTGATCTGAACGATTATCTTATCGGGAACACTCTTTCCCATATATTCCTTCTCGTTCATTATAATGAGCTGAAGAACGTACTCATCGTCCATATTTCCGTAAATAATAGTGTTGCCCTCACGAACAAGGGGTCTATCCTTATACATAAGGTAGTTGCCCTTAACGGTAGCACCCTTAAGGACCTCTCTCATTTCGTCTGTCATATTGTTACCTCCATACAGCTTGTTATTAAATATAATATATAATACTATATTTTGTGCTTTTTGTCAAGGATATGAGCAGAGTTTTTCACCGACTGTAAAAAGATGGATAATACCTCTTGAATGAAATGGCGGGATATGTTAAAATCAGTTAGATCGTATCGAAAGGACAGCTTTATGACTACTATAACTAAAAAGCTTTTCGGCAAAACTGCAGAGGGCAGCACCGTTTATGCATACACGCTTGACGGAGGCATGGGCGTTTCTGCCACTGTTCTCACCTACGGCGGCATACTTCAGAATCTTACTGTAACAGACAATAACGGCTGTGCCAAAAACGTTGTTCTCGGCTATGACTGCCTTTGCCACTATGAAAAAAGAGGCGCTTATTACGGCTCTCTCGTTGGCCGAGTTGCCAACAGAATAGGAAGGAGCACCTTTACCCTTGACGGTACTGAATACGTGCTGCCGGAAAACGACAAGTCAAACCAGCTTCACGGAGGCCCCGAGGGCTTCAGCCGCAAGATCTGGTCTGCAACGGAGAATGATGACGGCTCCCTTTCTCTTCGCCTTGAGAGCCCCGACGGAGATATGGGTTATCCCGGCAATCTCAGCGTTTGCGTTACCTATTCGATCAAAGAAAGAGCTCTGGAGATAAAATACGAGGCAAAAACAGATGCCCCCACCGTAGTTAATCTCACAAATCATGCATATTTCGACATAACGGGAGCCGGCAGCGGAAGAACTATGGAGTCTCTCCTCTTCCTTGATTGCGACAGAATCTCAAAGACAGACCTTGAGCTTATCCCCACGGGAGAAGCTGAAAGCGTCACCGGCACTCCCTACGATTTCACAACTGCAAAGCCTGTCGGCCTTCACATTAACAGCGACTACGAAAATCTCCGCTATTTCAACGGCTACGATACAAACTACTATAAGAGAGCCTATACCGGAGAAAGCGCAGTTATTGGATCGCTTACAGACCCTGAAAGCGGCCTTACAATGACCGTTGTTACAGACCTGCCCTGCGTTCAGCTCTACACCACCAACACGGTAGACGACAATCCTCCCGATTTTGCAGAAGGTGCACGCCACACGGTTCACTGCGGCATCTGCCTTGAAACTCAGTTTGCTCCAAACGCTATTAACTCTCCGGAGGCCGATAGCGTTATCCTCCGCCCAGACCAAAGCTTTTAAACGGTCACATCCTTTATATTCAGCTGATATGAACAAAAGAATCCTTGACGAAAAAGAGCTTTTTATATTTGACCTTGACGGAACTGTTTGCGATACGGAGCCCTGCCACCACGCTGCATACGTTCGCACCATAGAATCCCTCTGCCCCGGCCACACCATACCTGCCGAGGAGTTTCTCACCTGCTACGTTGGTCACTCTGAAACGGAGATATACTCTCTACTCAAAAGAAACAAGGGGATCGAATTTGATAACGACCTGTTCTTCAACACGAGAATAAAAAACCTTTTTGAGATCGTTCGTGAAAGATGCCTTGATTGCGCACCGTTTTACAGACAGCTTGAGGCGCTTTACCCCAACCGCCGCTTTATTGCACTCACAAGCCAGAGGGTTTCCGTTCTTGAGAGATTCAGAGAGCTTGTGGACTACGGAAAGATAGAGGAATTTATCTCAGTTGCAGACAAGCCCTATGGCAAAAAGGATGTGCTTGCAGATACAGAGAGCTATCTTGGAGTGCCTCAGGATAAGTGCGTTATATTTGAAGATTTTGCCCCTACCCTGAGAGCAGCTATGGAAAACGGAGTATACGCTGTTGGCATATGCCACGATTTCAATGCCCTCTCACGAGAGGACTGCGATGAAATGACCAATATCCATAAAGAGGCAGTGTTTTCTTAAATATTAAAGGTTTATAAAAGACAAAAAGGATATAATATTAATGCCCCCGATAAGGGGGCATTAATTTGCTTTCGGGGGTGCGGATTGATAAGAACAAAGAGATATTCCGTTGCCAGCAAGGTGCTTATAGCGTTCTTTGCCTTTACGGGCATCGTGCTTCAAACAGGCCTAACGGGGGGGCGCTTCAATGCAAGCGTTTTCCGTATGTTCACCAACATATCAAACCTTGTTTGCGGTTTTTATTTCACATACGCCGCTGCAGTTATACTCATAGATAAAAGCCGAAACGGCGGGGCATCTCCTCTTCCTCTCTTCAAAGGCGTTTGCACGATGTGCATAACCTTAACCGGTATCGTTGCGGCAGCCATCGTTGCAAGCGAATTTGATGCACATACGCCCGACGGCATTGCTACCGTTATTCTCCATATAATCACACCCGTTCTCATAATGGCAGACTGGCTGCTTTTTGATACAAAGGGAAGGTGGAGGGGCTGGGCACCGCTTCTCTGGCTCATTGCCCCTTATATATACTTTGCTTTTATAATGATAAGCGCCAATATGATGGATAAGGAGGCTCAAAACAGGTTTCCCTACCCTTTTCTCAATTACGAGCAAATGGGAATACCAATGCTCATACTGGTGCTTGCGATAATGACCCTGTTTTACACGCTTATCGGTTATCTTTGCTATTTTATAGACAAAAAGATGGGAATGCTGGAAAAGGAGAAAGGAGATGCATAGTGCATCTCCTTTCAGGCTGTCGAAAAAGGCGCAGACCGCAAATATATCAAAACAAAGACAGCCGGATCGAAACTTTAACTGTAAACGGCAAAAGCAACA
>JAFQNM010000074.1 GCA_017395885.1 Clostridia bacterium
TTCTGGCCGTGGAGGGCAAGAAGTTTGACAGCGGCATCCTTCATTGCAGAAAGCGAAGCGCTTTTTCCGTTTATTCTGGCAGAGCTTCTTCCGTCCTGAGAAAGAGTTCTCTCAATCGTGAGCTCTCCGTTCTCATCAAATCCGTCCTCTCCGGCAATTCCGTCAAATATTGCAATAACAGATGCAGACTTTTCTCCGTGACGGACAAGATCCCTCTGTCCCTTTGATCCAAGAAGAAGAGCTATACTGTCTATAATAACAGATTTACCTGCTCCTGTCTTTCCCGTTAGTACCGTAAAGCCATCAGAAAAATCAATATTCAGATTTCTTGCCACTGCTATGTTACGGATAGACAATGATTTTAACACAGCATATCTCCTTTCTCAAAGCTTATCAGGCTCCGATAATCCTTCTGATCTCACGGGCAACGAGTTCTGCACCCTCAACTGTTTTTACCGCAACGAATATGGTATCGTCTCCCGCAATACAGCCGACAACTCCCTCAATGCTGTGTGAATCGATTCCCGCAGCCACGGCAGAAGCCATTCCCGGATACGTTTTGACTACTACAATATTCATTGCACATTCAACGCTGACAACTGAGCCTGAAACTGTGCTGAACACGTGACGGCCTGCGCCGTCCTTTTTAACACCGGGAAGCACATATTTATACTTGCCCGATTCACCGGTGACCTTGGTCAGCTTCAGCTCTCTTATATCTCTCGATACTGTTGCCTGTGTAACGTTAAATCCCTCATTTCTGAGGATATCTATAAGCTCCTCCTGAGTCTCTACGTCGTTGCTCTCTATAATACTCAGAATAACACTCTGTCTTTTACTTTTCATACTAACTCCGAAATCAATAATATGACAGCTTGGAGTTCAAAACTTCCATAAAGCTGTTATCTCCCGAGCAGACAATGGGTGCGGTATACTTGCTTCTTGCGATTCTGACAACGTCTCCCTCGTCCAGTTCAAATACCTCCTTGCCATCTACGGAAAGATATATATAGTTGTTTCTGCACTTTGCATTTCTTATCTCAAGCACTGAATCTCCTCCGAAAATCAC
This sequence comes from Clostridia bacterium, assembly GCA_017395885.1. Lineage (GTDB taxonomy): Bacteria > Bacillota > Clostridia > Oscillospirales > CAG-272 > Avispirillum. The sequence continues at coordinate 1,070 of JAFQNM010000074.1, forward strand.
GGGACGGGCATTAAGGTGATGAGGACATATAGGCGTTGCACATATGCAGGAAAGTGCCGGGTCCATAACGGGGCCGCCGGCAGACATTGAATATGCGCTTGAGCCTGTGGGCGTTGCGATAATCATTCCGTCAGACCTTATGTGCTGGCAAAGGTTTCCATCACAGAACAGGTCAAACTCAACAAGGTGAGGTATAGGGCCGTTAGAAACGACTACCTCGTTAAGAGAGTAGGATGCGGACTTGAGAGTCTTATCAGCATTGATTATATCTACGTCAAGCATCATTCTCTGCTGAACGGTGTGCCTGCCCTCAAGAATCCCCTTAAGAGCCTCAGTATCATCGCTGCCGAGAACGGCCATATATCCTATCTTGCCATAATTTATTCCAATGATAGGTGCTCCGATATCTATGGTCGCACGTGCAACCTGAATTATGGAGCCATCTCCGCCGAGAACTACAAAAAAGCCGGCATCAGCCAAGGAAGCGCTATTCTCGCGCTTTGTGGGTATTTCACAGATACGTGCATTAAAACCCCATTCGCATATTCTTTTGCAAATACCGTCGGCGGCTTTAACCGCATCAGGCTTTTCGCTGTTTGGCAAAACATATACCGTATTACTCATACACCCACCTCCCTTAAGATAGTTTCGTCGGAGATGCTGCACTCCCTGCCAAGCTCGCAGCACATAAGAAACTCCGTATTTCCGTCACCGCCCTGTATAGGCGATCTGATAAGTCCAAAGCATCCCAGTCCGTTTTGTGCGGCACAGCTTATAACTTTCTTTATGCATTCAGCCATAATTTTCTTACTCTTTACGATGCCGCCCTTTCCCAGACCGGACTTTCCGCATTCAAACTGAGGCTTTATGAGGCTGACGTACAACCCGCCTTCACAAAGAACCTTAACTGCCGCAGGAATTATCAAAGTCTGTGAAATAAAAGAAACATCAGTTACGGCAATATCACAAGTCTGACCGAGGTCATCTGCGGTCAGGTTTCTCGCATTGAAATTCTCTATGTTTACAACTCTTTCGTCATGACAAAGAGAGCTGTCAAGCTGTCCCGAACCGGAATCTACGGCAAACACCTTTACAGCACCTCTTTTCAGAAGGCAATCGGTAAAACCACCGCTTGAAGCGCCGATATCAACTGCTGTCAAGCCTAAAACTGAAATTTCAAAGCGCTCAAGAGCCGCCTCAAGCTTTACACCACCTCGGCTTACATAGCTGTATGGTGCGCCGGTTACAAGCACTCTATCAAAATCAGAAACATCAATTGAAGGTTTTTTTACAACGACTCCGTTAACGGTGACGAACCCTTCGTCAATAAGAATTTTTGCAAAGCTGCGGCTTTTTGCAAGGCCGTGGTCTGCAAGATATGTATCTATTCTCATTTCTTTCTTGTAAGCAGATACAGGGGAAGCTCAGATACCACTTCTCCGTCATTTTGCTCGGCAAAAAGCTCTGCAGCATGAGTGCTGAGTCTCCTCGCCTCGTTATCGGCCTCTTCAACCGTCATATAAGAAAGGACTGTTTTCTTTCCGTTCTTCTCATCACTTCCTACGGGTTTACCAAGTTCCTCAGTAGTGCTTCTCACATCGAGAAGGTCATCCTCTATCTGAAATGCAAGGCCAAGAGATAGCGCATAGTCAGATATTCTTGCAGCAACCTCAGGGTCGTATTCACAGGGGGATGCAATGTATCCGAGCGTTGCAGCAGCACGGATAAGCTCACCTGTTTTCAAGTGATGAAGCTTTTTAAGTGATTCATAATCGGGGCAATCAAGCATAAGGTCAAGCTCCTGACCGCCGCACATTCCGCCGGCACCCGCACACTCTGAAAGAGTTTTAACAGCCAAAACATTTTTTTCAGCACTATGGGGAGCAACGGCGCAAACATAAAACGCATATGTAAGAAGTGCATCTCCCGCAAGGAGGGCACACGACTCGCCAAAAGCCCTATGACAGGATGGCTTGCCTCTTCTCATATCGTCATTATCCATAGCAGGAAGGTCATCATGAATAAGTGAGTATGCATGGACCATCTCAACTGCTGCCGCATAATAAAGGGCATCAGTCTCAGAGCCGCCGAAAAGACGGCAAAACTCTATTGCAAGAAATGCTCTTATCCTCTTTCCACCGCCAAGAGTGGCATATCTCATAGCCTCTGCCATATCAGAGCCGTTAAGCTTATCCTTGCAAAGAAGCTTATCCAAAGTATCTTCTATAAGATCGGCATCAAGCGCAAGCCTTGCCTTCAATTCACTCATTTCAGTTTACCTCCGCAATATCAGAAGCTCCAAGCATAGTTACCTTCTGCTGAGCAGAATCAAGCTTTGAGTTACATACTTTAACAAGAGCTACCGCCTCTTCATAAAGCTCCAGCGATTCATCAAGAGGAGACTGCCCACTCTCAAGAGACCTCACGATCTCTTCAAGACGCTTAAGTGCCTCTTCAAATTTCATATTCTGTATTTTTTCTTTATCCATTTTGTGATCCTTTCTCAACGCCATGATCTGCGAAAGCAGAAAAGGCGAAAAAGTGTATCATTTTTCAGAGCTGTCCGATCTTATATCATCTACGATCGCAACAACAGCTCCGTCTGATAGCTTTAAAACAACCGTTTCACCTATCCTTGTATCATTAACGCTCTTTATTACCCTTCCGCCGTCATCAAATACGGCAGAATAGCCTCGGCTCAGCACCGCAAGAGGGTTCAAGGCGCTGATGGATGCCGCAA
>JAFQNM010000075.1 GCA_017395885.1 Clostridia bacterium
CTGCCGTACCTTTGTACGCCTACGGACTTGAAATGACGAAATCTGCATCCTTCTCGACAGCCTGAAGCAGCTTGTCGATAACTTTATCGACAAGCTGAAACTGCCGACAGAATGTCGGCAGTTTTTTTATTCCTTTTTCAGTCTCGCAAAGGATGCCATAAGCTTCTTTGTTCCCACCTTGTCAAACTCAATGTGATAGAGAACGTCGCCGCCCATAGGCTTCACGTCAGTCATAACACCAACGCCGAAGGTGGTGTGGCGAACACGGTCTCCCTTATCAAAGCTTTCAACAGGAGCCTTTTTAGGCGTAGGTGAGGAGCCGCCGATGCCGGCAATCTTGGGAAGAGAGGACTGCCTGGGAGACTTTGGCACGTTTCCCGTGTATGCAGCTCTTTCCTCTCCTGTGCCCCAGCCGGAGCCGGGGGCAGAATGATTGTATATGGGAGTGCTCCCTGCACGGGCAGGCATTCTCTTTCCGTAGGAATAAGCATCTGACGCACCATAGGAGGAAAGAGTGGCGTCCTTTTCCTCACAGAGCCACTCGGGAACCTCTCTGAGAAATCTGGATTCCTGATTATAGAGAGTTGAGCCGTTGAGCATTCTCTGGTGAACGTGTGTGATGTAAAGCCTCTTTTCTGCTCTTGTCATGGCAACGTAGGCAAGGCGTCGCTCCTCCTCGATCTCCTCGGGATTCATAATAGACTGGAATCCGGGGAAGATGCCCTCCTCCCATCCGGGGAGAAATACGTTCTTAAATTCAAGGCCCTTTGCGGCGTGGATAGTCATAAGAACTACAGCATCTGCAGTATCGTCGTATCGGTCAATATCAGTTACGAGTGCAACGTCCTCCAAAAACTCGGAGATCGTAGGGTTTTCAGAATTCTCCTCATACTGTGCAGCGGTAGAAACAAGCTCTCCGATGTTCTCGAGCCTGTCCTTTTCGGCCTCTCCTGCTGCCACAAGCATTGCCTGATAGCCGACCTTTACTGAGATTGCTTCAATGAGAGCAGATATCTTCATCTCCGAGGCTTGAGAACGGAGCTTATCGATGAGCTCGGCAAGTGCAATCATGGAAGCAGATGCCGCAGCAGGTATTGCCTTGAAGGAATTGGCCCTTCTCATAATGTCAAGAAGGGAAGTGCCTTCAATATCGGCAAGCTCCTGTGCAACGGAAATGCTCTTATCTCCGATACCTCGCTTCGGCATATTTATGATACGGCGAAGGCGAACGCTGTCACCGGGATTATTGATAACGCAAAGATATGCAAGGATATCCTTGATCTCTGCTCTGTCAAAGAATCGGAGAGAGCCCAGCATTCTGTAGGGTATTCCTGACTTTGCAAGGGCCTGCTCCACCGCTCGTGACATGGCGTTTGTTCGGTAGAGAACTGCAAAATTACGAAAATCCTCTCCATCCTCGTGGAGAGCAGCAACGGTATCGGAAATATATCTGGCCTCATCAAGCTGGTTTTGAAGCTTTACGGATTTGATAAGCTCACCCTTGTCGCCGTCTGTCCAGAGCTGTTTGCCCTTA
>JAFQNM010000076.1 GCA_017395885.1 Clostridia bacterium
CTCATCAAGAATCCCGGCGGCGGACTTGCTGACGTGGGCGGATACCTTGTGGGAACACAAAAGGCAGTAGACCTTGCGGGCTACCGTCTCACCTGCCCCGGAGTAGGCCTTGAGGTGGGAGCGTCACTGGGTCAGAACAGAAACCTTCTCCGAGGACTTTTCTATGCTCCCCATACAACAGCCGAGGCTCTGAAAACGGCCCATCTTGCCGCTTATATCTTCGGTGAGCTGGGATATGAGGTGAATCCGGGTCCCTTTGAGAAGCGCCACGATATTATACAAACGGTAAAGCTTGAAACGGGAGATGCCCTTGTTGAGTTTTGCCGCGGAATCCAGTCTGCATCCCCTGTAGATGCATTTGTTTCTCCCGAGCCATGGGAGATGCCCGGATATGATGACCACGTTGTAATGGCGGCAGGTGCCTTTGTGGGAGGCTCCACAATGGAGCTCTCTGCAGACGGACCTATGAGGCCTCCCTATATTGCGTTCATGCAGGGAGGACTTACCTATGAAAGCGCACGTCTTGCCGTTATGGCGGCGGCGGAGAGATGTGGCAAAAAGCCGCAGTAAATCGGTTCTCAGGAGAATAAAAAAGCTTTCCGCTTTTGAGCGGAAAGCCTCATTAATTATTTGTTTTTCCATCTTACCCCGCGCTCTCGCTTTTCACGGAAAAACCTTCGGAGCAGCTCTGCACACTCCTCCTCCATAACCCCAAACGTTATCTCGGGATGATGGTTTACAGAGAGGGCGTTGATATCCGTAAAGCTTCCGAGGGCGCCGGCCTTTGGGTCGCGTGCTCCGATGATAACTGAGGGCACCCTTGAATTTATAATAGCTCCTGCACACATAATGCAGGGCTCAAGGGTAACAAAAAGCTCGCAGCCGACCAGCCTCCAGCCACCAAGAGCACGGCAGGCGCATCTGATGGCCTCCGTTTCTGCGTGGAACGTGGCGTCCTTGTAGGTCTCGCGACCGTTTCCGCTTGCAGCGATTATTTTGTTGTCGCGAACAACCACCGCACCAACAGGCACCTCATCAAGAAGAGCGCATTTTTTTGCTTCTTCAATGGCGGCCTGCATAAAATAATTATCTCTTTCGATATCCCGCATATGCACTCTCCTTTTTTCTTAGTATATCCGATTTTTTTGTGAGTGTCAAGAACGCTGAGGTGACAGTATGAAATATGATTCTGTAATATTTGACCTGGACGGTACTCTTCTCGATACCCTTGATGATTTGAGAGACAGTGTGAACTTTGCTCTGAGAGCATATGGAATGCAGGAGCGAAGCCTTGAGGAGATCCGCAGCTTTGTTGGAAACGGAGTTCGTAATCTTGTAAAAAGCTCTGTGACAGAGGGAACTGATGACGGGGATATCGACCGTGTTCTTGCTGTGTTCCGAGAGCATTATATGGATCACAGCCGTGATAAAACACGTCCCTATGAGGGTATAACACAGCTGCTGGAGGATCTGAAAAAAAGAGGGATACCTACTGCCGTTGTATCCAATAAGATAGACAGCGCAGTCCGTGAGCTTATTCCTCTGTATTTCGGTGAGCTTATCGGCGTTTCAATAGGCGAGCTTGAGGGGGTAAAGAGAAAGCCTGAGCCTGATACGGTTTATTTGGCGATGGAAAGGATGGGCGTTTGTAATCCCGTATACGTGGGAGACTCGGAGGTAGACGTTCAAACGGCAAAAAATGCAGCCATAGACGGCATTTTTGTCACTTGGGGATTCCGAAGTGAGGAGCAACTGAGAAAGGCCGGAGCAGAGACTCTGGTTGAGAGTGTAAATGACCTGTGGGAGGTGCTAAGGTAATGCATATTCCAAGTTCGGCAACTGCAGAAATTGAAGTGCTTTCCTTTGAGGATGCACTGATCCCGTCTGAGGATGAAAAGTATGACAGAGCCCGATGGCTCTACGTTCCTGACTTTTATTCAGAGTACCGATACATTTTAGGCACTCGCGGAAAAAGACCGTTAATATGCATAGGGATCAATCCTTCAACGGCGGAGCCCGATAATTTAGACAACACCCTAAAAAGTGCTGAGAGAATAGCTCTCGGCAACGGATTTGATAGCTTTATAATGTTCAACGTATATGCTCAGAGGGCAACTGACCCCGATGATATGGAAAAGGAGTTCAACGGGCATATGCATAGAGAGAATATGAAGGCCTTTGAATACATACTGTCCCTGTCCGAAACTGCGCCGGCTGTCTGGGCGGCTTGGGGTACCATAATCGAAAAGAGAGACTATTTGCGCTTTTGTGTTCTCGATATGATAGATATTGGTGAGAAATACGGCGCCGTGTGGTATACGGCAGGAAAGAGGAGTAAGGCCAAAGGCCACCCTCACCACCCTCTTTACTTGAAAAAGGATTCAGCTCTGGACTCTTTTGATGTTAGAGCGTATTGCGAGACCCTTTCCGAGAAATAAATATGCTAAGGAGAATAATATGAAAATTACAGATAAAGTGCGCTATATAGGCGTGGATGACAAAACGATAGACCTTTTTGAGAGCCAGTATGTTGTTCCCAACGGTATTTCTTATAACTCATACGTTATTCTTGATGAAAAGATATGCGTTATGGACACGGTGGATGCAAGATTCACCGATGAATGGATGGAGAATCTCAAATGGGAGCTTGAGGGAAGAGCACCCGATTATCTGGTCATTTCTCATATGGAGCCTGACCATGCTGCAAGCATTGACGTGCTGTGCCGTGAATATCCCGGCATTCATATTGTTGGAAATGAAAAGACCTTCAAAATACTCGGCCAGTTTTATGATGAGGATTACAGCGACAGATTTGTGAAGGTAGGTGAGGGAGAAAGCCTTTCTCTCGGCGGACGTGAGCTCACCTTTTATCTGGCGCCAATGGTCCATTGGCCTGAGGTGATGGTGACCTACGATTCCTGCGATAAGATACTGTTCTCGGCAGATGGATTTGGCAAATTCGGCTCACTTGATACAGACGAGGACTGGGCCTGCGAGGCGAGAAGATATTACTTCAATATAGTCGGTAAATACGGCGCTCAGGTGCAGGCACTTCTGAAGAAGGCGGCAACGCTTGATATTGAGATCATATGTCCCCTCCACGGCCCTGTTCTTTCGGAGGATCTGGGATACTATATTGAAAAATACGATGTTTGGTCAAGCTACCGTCCCGAGGACAGCGGCGTGTTTGTTGTTTGTGCATCTATCCACGGAAACACAAAAAAGGCAGCTCTTCTTCTTTGCGATATGCTTCGCGAGAGGGGAGAGAAGGTCTCATTTTGCGATATAGCCAGAGATGATATGGCAGAGGCGGTGGAGGATGCCTTCAGATATGACAGAACCGTGTTCTGTGCCGCATCCTATGACGGAGGCGTGTTTGCGCCCATGGCCGATTTTCTCACTCATCTGAAGTCTAAGACCTTCAGAGAGAGAAGGGCGTTTATCGTAGAGAACGGCTCCTGGGGCCCCACAGCGGCAAAAGCAATTAAGGCTGCTCTCGGTGAGATGAAGGATATAACGGTGGAGGATCCGGTGGTAACTATACGCTCCTCGGTAAAGCCTTGTGACGTTGCAGCACTTGAAGCGCTCGCAGACGCAGTAACAAAAAAGTAAAAAAGAACGCAAAAGGGGCTCTCGGCCCCTTTTTGCATTGGTAAATTCCTGTTTATCGGTGAGGATAACTTGTAGGGGCTGATCCCGAAAAACTTCAAAAAGGAATTGTTTATTCGGTTTATGTATCAGTTGATAATTGACAAGAGGCGATATTTTTTATATAATCAAATCAGTAAATAAATTATGAGGAGAGCGTTATGAAAAAGATTATTTCCCTAATTCTTTCAGTAGTGATGATCCTTTCTGCGGCGGCGTTGTTCGGTGTTAATGCTAAGAGCACCGACCCTTCCGACAGCTATACTCACGTTGATGCGGAGTTTGAGGATCCCGGTATCAGTCTTTGGTTTGATTATGCCAGCGAAAAGGTTTCTCCAAACAATACCGAGAGCACCGGTATGGAGTCGTTTTCCGTTTATATGGCAAAGAACGAGATCGAGAATGCCCAGTTCGTGCTCAGTGCAGACGGTGCAAGAGACGGTCTGACGGCATCTCTTTCCGGCTTTGTTAACGACGGCGGCGAGACTCTTGAGGCGGAGATCTTTATCGAGCTTTATCACGATTGCGACGATTACGGCATGGTGCCTGATGCAATTCCTCCCCTTTCTGCATACGGAGCTTTTTCTCTTGAGGCAGGAAAGAGCCAGGCCTTTCTTGTTAAGATAACCAGCAAGAGCGATTCTGCTTTTGGCTGGTATTCATCCGACCTCATTATCAGGGACGGAGAGGGAAGAGCTGTCAAGCAGGCAAGAATATTCGTATACGTATGGAATTTTGCCCTTTCCGAGGAAACGGCCTGTGCAACCAGCATCGAACTTAGAATGGGATATCTTAACAACGTCTGTGCAGGCGACGGTCTTGACAACCAGACAAGATATAAAAATTATTACGATTATCTCCTGGAGAACCGTGTTTGTGCAACTCATCTGCCCTACGAGCTTCACGAGGCAGGGGTAACGGATTATATGGATAACCCCAGAGTAACCTCATATCAGATACAGACAGACAAGGGCGGCACTGTGATCGACCATTCTCAGCGTCTTCGTCTGCTGATGCAGCTGTTCTCATCTGAGGCAAATGCACACAGGTTTGAAAAGGCATATTATTTTGCAGGTGGAGTCAGCAATTATAAAGGCGTTCTTGACCCGTTGGCAGTAAGCCAGCTTGATCTTCTGAAAACTGCATACGATACGGAGATGGAGACCTTCAAGCGAGTCCAGCCCTCATACCGCGATGTGCCTATGAACTTTATCTGCACGTATTTTGCGGATATTGACTACACCCTTGAGGACGGAACTGTTATTGATCAGATCGATTTCTATGATGATTTCGTAAATCTCCTTTGCTCAAAGCCCTTTGCGTATACCGATCAGACAGAGCTTTCCATCCCCGGTGCAAAGGTAATGCAGAGCGCAAAGTGGGATAGTGTATACGGCACCTTCAAGGAGAGAATGGCAGAGTATAAGGCGGCAGGCAATAAGCTTTGGTGGTTTATTTCATGGGAC
>JAFQNM010000077.1 GCA_017395885.1 Clostridia bacterium
ATATCGTTTCCAAGATGACATCCTATACAAACCATACAGTTCTTCCCGAGGCGCTTGAGACCTGGAATGAGGATCTCTTCCGTCTCCGCCTACCCAGAATCCATCAGATCGTTAAGGAGATCAACGAGAGATTCTGTAAGGAGGTATGGGAGGCATATCCCGGTAACTGGTCAAGAATCTCCGAAATGGCTATCCTTGCAGGCGGCGTTGTCAGAATGGCAAACCTTGCAATCGTAGGAAGCCACCATATCAACGGCGTATCCGAGATCCATTCCGGCATCCTTAAGGATATCACCTTCCGTAACTTCTACCGTATGTGGCCCGATAAGTTCGATAACGTAACAAACGGTATCGCTCACCGTCGCTGGCTCACATACTCTAACCCCGGCCTTGCAGGCCTCCTTTCCGATTGCATCGGAGATGGCTACAGAAAGGATCCTACCGCCCTTGCAGACTTCAGAAAGTTTAAGGACGATAAGGCCGTTCTTGATCGCCTTTCCGAGATCAAGAAGGAGAATAAGGAAAGCTTTGCAAAGCATTATTATGAGAAGACAGGCATTATCCTGAACACAGATTCTGTTTTCGACGTTCAGATCAAGAGACTTCATGAGTATAAGCGTCAGCTTCTTAACGCAATGAATATCATTGATCTGTACCTCCAGCTGAAGGATAACCCCGATGCGCCTATCCTGCCCCAGACCCTTATCTTTGGCGCAAAGGCAGCTCCCGGCTACAGAATGGCAAAGGAGATCATCCGCCTTATCTGGAACATCGGCGAGGATATTGCAAAGAATCCTAAGATCGCAGAAAAGCTTCGCGTTATATTCCTTGAGGACTATAACGTAACAACAGCAGAAAAGCTTGTTCCCGCAGCAGAGCTCTCTCAGCAGATCTCTCTTGCAGGTAAGGAGGCAAGCGGAACCGGCTGCATGAAGCTTATGATCAACGGTGCTCTTACCATCGGAACTGCAGACGGAGCCAATATCGAAATGGCTGAAGAAGCGGGAGATGGCAACCTCTTTATGTTCGGTCTTTCTGCACCCGAGGTGGAGAATATCCGCTCTATGGGATACCACCCCGCAGACTACTATAACAGAAACGAAAGACTTCAGAGAGTCGTTAACAGCTTCTCTCAGGGCTTTAACGGAAATTCCTTCTCTCATATTTCCGAGTATCTTCTTGCTCATGACCCCTTCATGTGCATGGCAGACTTCGAGTCTTACAGAAGAATGCATAAGGAAGTAAACGATCTTTATATTTCCGATCCCACAGAATGGAACAGAAAGTCTCTTATGAATATTGCAGGAGCAGGCAAGTTTGCGGCAGACAGAGCTGTCAGCGAATATGCAGACCGCATCTGGAATATCAAGAGAATGACAGGCAAGAAATAATAAATTTGAGGAAGACGGATGCTTATAAAGCTCAGCCAAGAACTTTTGGCAAATGCCGAAATCAAAATTGAAAAATTCAGAAATGGGGAAAACGCTTCGCAGGCCGGAGCGTTTTCCCATGGAGAAAAGCTTCGCTTTGCAGTCCACGTGCCGAGAGAATTCGGAGCACGTGGAGTTGTGTTGCGCCTGCAGAGGGATGGAGAGGGCGATAGAGATATGGCCTTCGACCCCTGCGGCGGCGGAGATTATGAACTGGAGATAGAGCTTTCTACGCTTGGAGAGGGGCTCTATTGGTATACAATACTGTTTCTCAGAGGAGAGGATACCCTGTTTGCATCCTCTGTAGATAACGTAAGCTTCAAGCTTTTGCCCCGCGAGGGCAGCAGATTCCGCCTCCTCGTATATGAGGAGGACTTTGCCACGCCTGAATGGTTTCGTGGCGGCACCATGTATCAGATATTTCCCGATAGATTCTTCAGGAGCAATAAGTGCGAGAGAAGAGCAGATGCAGAGAACGAGGAGAATTGGAGTGCCCCCATCTCCCAGTTTGGAGCAGTGCCCGGTGCCGATGTGAAGAATGACCTGTTTTACGGAGGCGACCTGTATGGCGTTTGCGAAAAGCTGGACTATCTTAAGGACCTTGGGGTCACTGTTATATATCTGAACCCCATATTCAAATCATATTCAAACCATAAATACGATACCGGCGATTATTCGCAGGTGGATCCCTCCTTTGGCGGCAACGAGGCGTTGCAAACGCTTTTGGATGAGGCCAAGAGGAGAGGCATACGCGTTATCCTTGACGGAGTGTTTAACCACACCGGAGACGATAGCCTTTATTTTGACAGATACCGCCGCTATTCAAGCGACGGAGCATATAAAAATCCCAATTCTCCATATAGAGAGTGGTACTCCTTCAAAAGCAGTGAGGAGGACTATCTCACCTGGTGGGGCATAAAAATATTGCCAAAGCTTAATCACCGTACCGATTCCTGCCGTAGATTTTTTACGGGAGAGGATGGAATCGGTGCCAAGTATGTAAAACTGGGGACCGGAGGCTGGAGGCTTGATGTTGCCGACGAGCTTTCCGATAGCTTTCTCGATGAGTTCCGCGAGTCGGTAAAGAAGGCAGATCCCGAGGCAATAATAATCGGTGAGGTGTGGGAAAACGCCGCCGATAAAATAGCATACGGAAAGCGCCGCAGATATTTCAGAGGCAGTCAGCTTGATAGCGTAATGAACTATCCATTCAGAACTGCTGTTATAGACTTTGTCAAGTATAAAAACGGACAGGGCCTTGCTAAAACGCTGACAGAGATATATTCCTCCTATCCAAAGTGCGTGTCAGATTGCCTTATGAATATTCTGGGAACACACGATACAGAAAGAATACTTACCGTCCTCGGCGACAGCAGATATATGGGAATGACCAATCTTCAGCTGTCCACCCACGAAATGAGGGAGAACGAGAGGATAAAGGCAGTGCGCCTTCTGAAGCTTGCATCAACAGTTCAGTATACGGTTTATGGCGTGCCAAGCCTCTATTACGGAGATGAGGCAGGAGTTGAGGGAGGAAGAGACCCCTTCTGCCGCAGAACATACCCTTGGGGAACGGAAAACGAGGAGCTGCTGCAGCACTATAAGCGATTGGGTGCCCTCCGCCGTGACCCCATATTTGCAGAGGGCGATTTCAAGGTGATAGATAGCGGAATTGGCTATATCGTTTATGAAAGAAGCCTTGGCGATAGAAAAGTAACCGTTGTTTCCAATACAGCGGGCACGGATATGAGGTATCCCGTTTTTGGAGTTGACCTTGTCAGCGGCAGGGAGATCAAAGGAAACGTCCATGCTCTGTCTACCGTTGTTGTGGAAGAAT
>JAFQNM010000078.1 GCA_017395885.1 Clostridia bacterium
GCGAGGGAGACGAAAAGGATCCCGTTAATTACAAGCTGTTCGTAATGCCTCTGAGAATGAACGCAAGATAAGTGATTGGTTTATCTGCTGTGCATTTGTGATGATCTTCTTTTCGGTGCAGACAGAAAAATCAGAAAATAAAGTATACGTTCTCGGTAATTTAAAAAAATCGCCGCCCTTCGGGCGGATAAGAACAGAGTTCTCTGCTAAAGAGGCATTATGCCTCTTTGGGGCGGTTTAAATTACAAAGTAATTTCCCTCCACTCCGTAACGGAGTGGACAGGGAAAGCTAAGATAAAGACCGCAGGCTTTGCCTGCGGCGAAAAAATTTGAATTATGTTTTTACACGTTGGATCGAATACGGTAATCAAAAAAAAGGATATAATCGGAATTTTTGATATTGACTCAAGAGTTACCCCGGAAACCACCAAAAGGTTTCTCCGCCGTGCAGAAAAGGAAGGAATAACGGAAATGGCAGGCTACGATCTGCCAAAATCCTTTATTCTGACAAACGACGGCAGGGAGGACAGGGTGATATTTACCCACCTTGCAGCAAAAACTCTTGAGGGCAGATCGGAGATACCTCTCACCTGATGGCAGAGGGGAACAAGGTGAAGAATGACAGAGATTGTACTCTATCATTATACTTTGCATCCTTAGGAGGTTATACACAGTATATCAATCTCTTTTAGATCCGCCGCTTACAGTAAGAAAATGCACATTGTCTCTGAATTTTAAAACGTTAGCTCGCAGTCCGCATTAAGGGTAATTTTATCAGCGGCTGAAAATGATAAATAAGAAGTAAACCTTCATAAAGTTCTTTTGCTGCTTTTCTTGAAAGAAAAAGCAGAACCACAGAAACGGAGTTAAAAATGGCAGAAAACATCAAAAACGAAGCCCAGAGCCCGGCTTACGACGAAAACCAGATACAGGTGCTTGAGGGCCTTGAGGCGGTAAGAAAGCGCCCCGGTATGTATATCGGTACTACCTCTCTCGGCGGTCTCCATCATCTCGTTTACGAGATCGTTGATAACTCTATAGATGAGGCAATGGCCGGTCACTGCGATAAGATCGAGGTCACTATCATGCCTGACGGTACCGTTGCCGTTCAGGATAACGGCCGTGGCGTTCCCAGCGGAACGCACGCAAAAATGGGGATCCCCACCCTTGAGGTAGTATTTACCGTGCTCCATGCAGGCGGAAAGTTCGGCGGCGAGGGATATAAGATCTCCGGCGGTCTCCACGGCGTTGGTGCCTCTGTTGTTAACGCTCTTTCCGAATGGATGGAGGTTGACAACTGTCACGACGGAAAGCGCTATCAGATGCGCTTTGAAAAGGGTAAGACCGTTGGCGAATTCAAGTGCATCGGCGATGCGGGAGACAAAAAGGGTCTCTACGTTCGCTTTAAGCCTGATGCTACCATTTTTGAGGACATTAATTTCGATTACGATATTCTCAAAAAGCGCCTCAGAGAGCAGGCCTTCCTTAATGCAGGCATCCGCATCGTCATAACTGACCTTCGCCCCGGCCACGAAAATGAAAACGGTGACCCCAGAAGTGATGATTTTATGTACGAGGGCGGCATCAAGTCCTTCGTTGAGTACATAGGTAAAAACAAGGGCGAAAAGCTCCATCCCGACGTTATTTATATGAAGGCCCAGAAGGACGATATAACAGCAGAGGTGGCTCTTCAGTATAACGACAGCTTTAACGAGCTTATAGTTACCTTTGCAAACAATATGTCCACCATCGACGGCGGTACTCACGAGGTTGGCTTTAAAACTGCACTTACAAAGGCTATCAACGATTACGGCAAAAAGATCGGTGCCATTAAGATAAGCGAGGATAAGCTCTCCGGCGAGGATGCCAGAGAGGGTATCTGTGCCGTTGTTTCCGTCAAGCTGCCCGATGCTCAGTTTGAGAGCCAGACAAAGGCAAAGCTGGGTAACTCTGAGGTAAAAACTATTGTTGACAAGATCGTTTACCAGAAGCTTGAGGAATATTTTGAGGAAAATCCCTCTGTTGGTAAGCTGATAATAGAAAAGGCTCTTACTGCCCGCCGTGCAAGAGAGGCGGCAAGAAAGGCAAGAGACCTGACCAGAAGAAAGAACGTGCTTGAGGGCTCGACCCTCCCCGGCAAGCTTGCCGACTGCCAGGACAGAAGAGTAGAGTTCACAGAGCTCTATCTGGTAGAGGGAGACTCTGCGGGAGGAAGCGCAAAGAGCGGAAGAGACAGCCATTTCCAGGCTATCCTCCCTCTTAGAGGTAAGGTCCTCAACGTTGAAAAATCAAGACTTGATAAGGTCTATTCAAACCCCTCCATAATACCTATCATTCAGGCTCTCGGCTGCGGTATAGGTGAGGATTTTGATATCAAAAAGCTTCGCTACGGCAAGATAATCATAATGGCCGATGCGGACGTTGACGGATCACACATCAGCGTTCTGCTTCTCACCTTCTTCTTCCGCCATATGCGTCAGCTTATTGAGGATGGCCACATTTATCTTGCTCAGCCTCCTCTTTATAAGGTTTATAAGGGCAAGCATCAGGAGTATGCCTTCTCAGATGCTCAGAGAGATGAGATAATTGAAAGAATGGGCGGAAATGCAGAGGCAGAGCGATACAAGGGTCTCGGTGAGATGGATGCATCTCAGCTTTGGGAAACTACTATGGACCCCGAAACAAGAACCCTTCTCCGTGTTGATATGGAGGATGCGGTTGCCTGCGATGAGGCCTTCTCACTTCTCATGGGCGATAAGGTAGAGCCAAGACGTGAGTTTATTGAGCAGAATGCCCGCTTTGTTGAAAATATAGATACCTGATGAAGATAATAACAGTAACACTGAATCCCTGCACAGACGTGGATTACAGGCTGAGCTCCCCCTTTAGGGCAGGTGAGCTTAACCGTGTTCCCTCACCGAGGGTCTCCGTTTGCGGCAAGGGCATAAACGTTTCAAGGGCGCTGCTTGGGCTCGGCCGTGACAGCGTTGCAATGGGTATTTTCGGGTCGGACGGCGCTGAGGAGAGCCTCAGAGCAGAGGGCCTTGATGTGGTGGCGGTTAATTGCAGGGGCAATCTTCGCAGAAATACCTCCATCATTGATTCAAACGGTGCCCAGACCCAGATAAACGAGCCGGGAATATACGTCAGCGAGGAAAAGCTGAGAGAGTTTATCGGCCTTTATAAATCAGAGCTTAACTGCCAGGGCGGCTGCGTTGTTGTCCTCTCCGGCAGCATTCCTCCCGGCGTGCCTGCGGATATCTACAGAAAGCTCTGTACAATAGCAAGAAATGCGGGAGCATACGTTATCCTCGATTGCGACGGAAATGCTCTTAAGGAGGGAATGGAATCTATCCCCGACCTTATAAAGCCTAACCGTGAGGAGTTTGAGGAGATAAACGGTAAGCCTCTTTCCGGCAGCGGCTCAGAGCTGCGTGAAAACGCCGCAGGTGAGGCACTCAGATTCCATCTGACAAACCATTCCTCAGTTCTTCTCACCCTGGGTGAGGACGGCAGCGTTTATGCAGGCCCCGAGGGGTGCTTTCTCTGCGAGGCGAGAAAGGCTGATATCAAAACCTTTAAGGGCGCCGGCGACAGCTTTCTTGCATCCTTTATCCTTCACCATGTGGTTGAGGATAAGGATTGCGAAATGTCTCTTATCCTTGCAAGCGTCGAAAGCGCAAGGTATCTCTCCGCAGATGTCAGGTAGACCTTAAGATATACCAAAGTCAGTGGCAGAGAATAATAATTAAAGAAAAAC
>JAFQNM010000079.1 GCA_017395885.1 Clostridia bacterium
AAGCACAACAACTGGTCTCTTACCACCAATACGGGTATGAACCTTCTTGAGCCCGGAGACACTCCCCACGAAAATGCCCAGTTCTTGCTCATGCTCGTTGCAGCCATCAAGGCTGTTGACGATTATCAGGAAATGATGCGTATCTCCGTTGCCGACGCAGGAAACGACCTTCGTCTCGGTGCGGCTGAAGCGCCTCCCGCAGTTATGTCCATATTCCTTGGCGACGAGCTTACAGAGATACTTGAGGCTATCGAAGAGGATCGGGGCTACGACGCAAAGGACACCGTCCAGATGAAGATCGGTGTTCACGCACTTCCCAAGTTCCCCAAGGATAACACAGACCGTAACCGTACAAGCCCCTTTGCATTTACAGGCAACAAGTTTGAATTCCGTATGGCAGGCTCCTCACAGTCCATTGCCACCGCAAACGCCGTCCTCAATACAGCATTTGCAGAGGTGCTCCGTCAGTTCTCCGACATACTTGAGGGTGCGGAAAACTTCAACGAAACTCTTCACGAGCTTATCAAAAAGACCATAAAGGACCACAAGCGTATCATCTTCAACGGAAACGGATACGAAAACAAATGGATCGAAGAAGCAGAGCGCCGCGGTCTTGCAAATCTCCGAACCACTCCCGACGCACTTCCCAGAATGCTTGACAGAAAGAATATCGAGCTTTTCTCCCGTCACGGCGTTTTCTCCGAAAACGAAATGCGTGCCCGTCTTGAGATCCAGCTTGAAAACTATACGAAGATCATACATATCGAAGCCCTTACAATGCTTGATATGGCACGCCACGACATTCTCCCTGCCGCAAGCGACTACGCCGCAAGAATTGCCGCAAACGCCGAGCTTAAGGAAAAATACGGCTCCTGTGAGGCTGAAAAGAAGCTGCTTTTTAAGCTTTCTGCCCTTACTGACTCCTTCTACAAAAACATAGAGCGCCTCGAAAAGGTCACCAAGGAGGGCGAAAAGAATATCGGCAAGGAAGACAACGCAATGTTCTATAAAAACGAGGTCATCGAAGCTATGAACGCCCTCCGTGCCGACGGAGATGCCCTTGAAGAGCTTTGCGACTCCTCATGCTGGCCCTATCCCTCATACGGCGATATGCTGTTTTCCATTAAATGATAAAAAATCAAAACGGCTGCTTTTGCAGCCGTTTTTTGTGTTAAAAAGCTGAATAAACTTTGGGATATCTTCATAACTACACATTAAGATGTAGGGGAGGATAATTATAATCGCAATCACATTTACTCAAAATACATTTATGATTGCAAAAATACAACGATTGTGATATAATTATTATTATTATAAACAAACAGAACGGAGTGCTTATGAAAAAACTCGGATTCGGACTTATGCGTCTGCCCATTATCGATCCTGCAGACAACAAAACCATAGATATTGAAAGAACGAAGGCCATGGCTGACCGTTTTATGTCAGAGGGCTTTACATATTTCGACACTGCCGCCCCCTATCATCAGGGCGAGAGCGAGGCGGCCTTCAGAAAAGCTGTTGCTGAGAGATATCCCCGTGACAGCTACGTTCTCACAGACAAGCTCAGCCTTTTCAAAATAGAAAAGAAGGAGGATATGCCTTCCTTCTTTGACGGACAGCTCAAAAAGCTGGGGGTTGAATATCTTGACTACTACCTGCTCCATGCAATGAGTGAAAA
>JAFQNM010000080.1 GCA_017395885.1 Clostridia bacterium
CAGTTACCGAACCTCAGCCACAGCTGAGAAAGATACATAGTTCCGTATTTAATATTTGTTTCGGGATCATACAGCGTTGCGCTGCTGAGGTTCTCCTCGCTCTCTGTGGTGAGCCAAACAAAGGTCTCCGGCATTATCTGCATAAGGCCAACGGCACCTGCATCGGATACCGCTCCTGATTCAAAATCGCTTTCCACCTTGATTATTGAATACACCACGTATTCCGGAACTCCGTATTTATAGGAATAGACCTTAACAAAATCGCTGTATTCCTGCGGATAATTCATTCTGTCCAGCCCATTCCATATCAGCTGAAAAAGAAATCCGCAAAGTATGGACAGAAGCAATATCGTTATTATAACGACGCTTCTCATTACTGCTTTATTCTTCATCCGCGCCTCCCAGGCCGTATTTTTTCATGATCTCAAGAACACGGCTCTCCACGTTCTCAGCACCGTCGTTTACTATTTCCTCGTTGCAGGTGATTCTGAGCTCATCTGCGCTCTTCTGGCTTGAAAGCCTTTTGGCCGCCTCTGACTCTGTGCGCCCATCTCTTTCGCAAATTCGCTTTATGCAAATGCTGTCAGGCGCCGTTACACATACAGTAAGGTCACAAAGCTTATCAAATCCGCTTTCAAAAAGCACGGGAGCATCTATTATAATTGCTCTTTTTTTGCTTTCTCTTGCCTTGTCTATAAGGTCTTTGGTTTTTTCAAGTATGTATTTATGGGTAATGTCATTCAGCCTTTTCAGCTTTTCTCCGCTTTTATCACCGAAAACTATGCCTGCAAGACTTCTTCTTTCAAGACGTCCGTCTCTGTCAAGAATCCCGCCTCCGTATTCAGCAATCAGCTCAGAAAGGCATTCCGAGCTCTTATCTGCAAGGATATCTCTGTATACTCTATCCGTATCAACAGCCGGAATACCGTGTTTTTCAAATACTGCCGACACGTATCCCTTTCCGCTTCCGCTCCTGCCGCAAAGACCGATCACCAAAAGCTCACCGCTTCTCATATTTCCACCCTTACTCCGCTTTTAGCAGAGGCATATGCTGCCTCCATTATCCTCTGCACTGCAGCGGCATCATCAAAAGAGGGCTTTGGAATTTCTCCCTCATTTACACATCTGAGAAAGTTATACATGCTTCCCACGTGGCCGCGAAGCCAGCCCACAGGTGCCTTAACGCCGGGAAATACTCCGGAGGGGGCAGGATATCTGCCGCAGCACTCGACAGAGGTAAAGCCTCTCTCGCTCTCAGGCTTGGTTCCGTCATAAAAGCGAAGATAGTTTGGCTGCATCAGATCAAAGGCAAGGGTACCACGGGTTCCGTATACCTCAAAGGAATGATCATCATTTGTTCCGCCCATTATTTTTCCAACTGCAATTGTGCCACAGGCACCGTTCTCCAGTGTTGCCGTCATATAAAAGGCTTCATCTGCATTAGTCTGCCACTTTTCTCCGTTCATACCGATACGCGTTGGGTATGCGATCTGGGAAAGACCGGAAACTGAAGAAAACTCTCCGCATATCCATCTGATAAGGTCTATGGTATGGCTGCCAAGATCAAAAAGAACTCCGCCCCCGCATATATCTCTGTTCTGCTTCCAGCCTGCCTTTTTTTCAGGATCGTGAGCGCTGGAGTGAAGGAATCTTCCGGCAAAGCTGACTACCTCACCTATTCTTCCTGCCTCGCAAAGCTCCTTTGCCTTCATTACGGGAAGAAGGAATCTGGTATTGAATACAACTGCACATATTAGGCCCTTTTCACGTGCAAGCGCTGCTATCTCATCAGCCTGAGAAGCAGTGACGCAAAGGGGCTTCTCGCAATAAATATGCTTGCCTGCAGCGATTGCCTTTTTCAAAGTCTCATAGTGAAAGCAGTTGGGGGTGCAGATATCAACAACGTCTATTTCAGGATCACCGATAAGCTCATCCTCGTTTTTATATGCCTTTTCAAAGCCATAGGTTTCACAAGCGGAAACAGCATTCTCATAATGACCGCAGCAAACTCCGAGCACTCTTGCTTCAAAGCCGACGGGCGAATAAAAATACTTGAGATTATCAATGGCATATGCATGAGTTTTTCCCATACCGCCAAATCCGATTATTCCTATATTCATACCGCTCTTCCTTTCAGAGGCATAATCATGAGAGATGCGATTTAAAAAGCAAAGCAAATCACATTCACAGATAAATATACCACAAACAGCCAAAATATTCAACACATATTTGAGAATATTAATTAATATAAAGAAAAAAGTTTTCTTCTTTTCTCCCGAATCCTACTTTACTCCACCTGCTCTCCGCAAGCATCAAACAGTATGACCTTTCCCGTGTCCCTTCTGATGCTGACAGATATATCCTCCTCTCCCTCACGTGAGAGCTTAAGCCTGAAGCTGCATATACCGTCATCCGCAAACACACATATGCACTCGTTTATTCCGGGCGTTACCGAGCCGTTATATGCCGTTGCAACAGATGCCCTTGCAAAGCGGCAACATTCACCAACACTATATTTACCTACTCCAATATCACAGCTATAAGAATAAAAAATGCAACGATCTTTCGCAAGATCATATACCATTTCCTGGTTTGAATTATAGAAAACAAGCTGCCCTTCCCTTTGTAGGCAATTGTATTTTATGCCTTTGACTAAAAACGGTATTTCCCCGTTTTTCCTTGCGATTATTGATCTTTTTCGTTTGTCTAAAATTCTCTTTTCTATTTCTGCAATTGCATAATTTGCTTGTGGCTCCATCTCCTTTGGCAATGGATGCTCAACAGCTCCTCTTGCTTCAAGCGCCTTCAGCTCACTGATACCGACAGATGCTGCCGTGGCTCCTATTATAACCAGCACTGCGGCTGCTTTAATACACATTTCTATGATCTTCATTTTTTCATAGGCAAGCTGTTATTATTATCTCCCCCGGCTGCACTCTTTTTCTTTGTATTTTGTTCCGATTTTTATTTAACTTTCCACATCTTATATTTGACAAAGAAAAAACAAAATGGTATAATGTTCTGGATAATGCTTGAGAGGAGATATATGAGATGGATTTTAAAAATATTATCGGAAACGACAGTCTCAGATCTCTTATCGGCAATCACATAAAAAACAAAACCCTGTCTCATGCATATATAATCGAAGGCCCGAAAGGCAGCGGCAAGCGTACCCTCGCAAAGGAGATATGCAAGGCACTCATGTGCGAGTCCCCTTCACCTGATCTTCCCTGCGGCAGCTGCAGAAGCTGTAAAAGGATCGAGGAAGGCTACAACACGGATATTTTCGTTTTGACCAGAGGAGATAAGGCCACTATTCCCGTTGAGGAGGTCAGAAATATGACCGCAACACTCGGGTATTATCCGGATGACGGAGACTGCAAGGTCTACATTATTGAGGATGCTGACCGCATGACACCTCAGGCGCAGAACGCACTTCTTCTTTCGCTTGAGGAGCCTCCTTCATACGTTGTTTTCCTTCTTCTCACTGAGGACAGCACCGCCCTTCTTGAAACGGTGAGAAGCCGTGCACAGAGGCTGAAAACCGAAGTGTTTTCTCCTGCATTTACCGCAGAATGGCTCAAAAAGCAGCCTGCAGCGGCCAAGGCCTCAGAGAATGCAATATCCTCTGCCGCAACCGTCAGCCGCGGTTCTCTTGGTCTTGCACTTTCAACACTCTCCTCAAAAAGCACAAAGGAGGCCTCTATTTCCGCAGATGCCTCAAGACTTGTGGAGCTTTTATGCACGGGATCACGTGCCGAAGCTATTGTTTTTGCATCAGGGATCAAGTATTCCAGAGCTGAGTTTGAGCAGTTCTTTGACTATGCGATCCTTGCGGTCAGGGATATTCTTTATGCAAAATACAGCTCATTTACCCCTGCATATTACACAGACAGCTCTATTCCCAAGGAGCTCTCAAGCAAGCTGAAAATGACCAAGCTTACTCATATCTACGATGCACTTATCTGCGCAAAGGACGATATTACCCGATACAATGCCCAGACCTATGCGGTGATGACTACTCTTGCCGCCTCGGCTTTATGAAAGGATCCTATATGAACAATAATTTTGAAAACGAAATAGAATCAACTGAAGAAATCCTCCCCGACACGCAGGTTGAGGTCGTTGGCGTCAAGTTTAAGGAGGCCGGCAAGATCTACTTCTTCTCTCCCGAAAAAAAGGACTACGAGCTTGGCGAATACGTTATAGTGAGAACTGCCAGAGGCCTCGAATTCGGCTTTATTGCCGCTGCCAACAAGATAGTTCTCGGCAAGGATATAGTACAGCCTCTCAGATGCGTTGAAAGAAGTGCCACAGAGGATGACATCCGCCGCTGGGAATCCAACAAAAGCCTTGAGAAAAGTGCTTTTGAGACCTGTGTCAAAATGATCGCCAAGCACAAGCTTGACATGAAGCTTATTGAGGCTGAATATACTTTTGATAACTCA
>JAFQNM010000081.1 GCA_017395885.1 Clostridia bacterium
GCAGCACCGGTTACGATCTTACGCTGAGGGAGCTTACCCTTGATGGTCTCGCTCACAGGCTTCAGAGGATCTGCCGCTCCGGTTACTCTCATTGCCGCATAAACGTAGGAGCGGCCGGACAGGGGGTCTCTTATTGCGCCGCCGATACAGGTTGCGGCGCCGCCGAAGGGCTCGATCTCTGTGGGGTGGTTATGTGTTTCGTTCTTGAAGAGGAGGAGCCATTTCTCAGGTCTTCCGTCTACCTCTATATCTATCTTTACCGTGCAGGCATTGATCTCCTCAGATTCATCAAGCTTATCGAGCTTGCCCTCCTTTTTGAGATAACGAACTGCAAGGGTAGCAACGTCCATAAGGCAAACAGGCTTTGTTCTGCCAAGCTCCTTACGGGTATCGATATACTCCTCGTATGCCTTCTGGATGAGGGCATCCTCAAAGGTGACGCTGTCAATAGTTGTGAGAAACGTTGTGTGACGGCAATGGTCAGACCAGTATGTATCTATCATACGGATCTCGGTGATGGTGGGGTCTCTCTTTTCGGAAATGAAGTATTCCTGACAGAAGGTGATATCATCAAGATCCATTGCAAGACCGTATGACTTAACAAAGTCTGCAAGGCCCGCACGGTCAAGCTTTGTAAAACCTTCGAGAGTTGCGACCTCTGTGGGGATCTCATACTCGATAGCGAGAGTTTCAGGCTTTGAAAGCTCGGCCTCTCTTGCCTCTACGGGGTTGATAACGTATTTCTTAATCTCTGCGATCTCACCCTCGGAAAGGCTGCCGTAGAGGGCATATACCTTTGCGCTTCTGATGAGGGGACGCTCGCCCTGAGAGATTATCTGGATGCACTGTGCAGCCGAATCTGCTCTTTGGTCAAACTGACCGGGGAGGTATTCCACCGCAAAAACGTATGCACCCGAAAGGTCGGGGCAATCGCTTACGGTATCGAGCTGAGGCTCTGAGAATACTGTTTTCTTCGCATACTCAAAAAGCTCTGCTTCGATATTTTCGGCATCGTATCTGTTAATTACTCTCACGTCTGTAAGCGCCTCTATGCCGAGAAGGGTCCTAGCATCGGAGAGAAGAGCCTTTGCCTCGTGGGCAAGCTCTCGTTTCTTTTCAACAAAAATTCTGTATACCATAGTCAATCACCATTCTTTCTTTGGCCTTGGGGCTTTTGCCCAGAGCATATATAAAAAAGTGTACTTACAACTTAGACTGTCGTTTTTTCACGCCATTATGCCTTGAGTGCTCTCTCGCCTATATCGTGGCGCCAATATGCATTTTCAAAGCTGATCTTATCTACAAGTGCATATGCTCCGTCTACTGCGCTGCGAAGCGTATCGGCAACCTCTACTGCGCCGAGAACACGTCCGCCCGCAGTTACCACCTTGCCATCCTTCAGAGCGGCACCCGCGATATACACCTTATCTGCTATATCCTCGGGAACGGTGATCTCAAAGCCCTTTTCGTAGGACTCGGGATATCCCTTTGATGCCATTATGACACAGCAAGCACTTTTAGCTGCAAATTTGACCTCTGTTTCTGAAAGCCTCTCCTCAGTTACCGCCTTCATAACGGTAAGAAGGTCGCTCTCCAGAAGAGGAAGCACTACCTGAGTTTCGGGGTCTCCGAACCGGCAGTTATATTCAATCACCTTGGGACCGTTTTTCGTCAGCATAAGGCCGAAATAAAGGCAGCCCTTAAAGGTCCTTCCCTCCTCTACCATGGCACCCACGGTGGGAAGAAAGATCTCTCTTATGCATCTCTCGGCGATCTCCTCGGTATAGTAGGGGTTGGGAGCGATGGTGCCCATGCCGCCTGTGTTAAGGCCTGTATCACCGTCTCCCGCACGCTTATGGTCCATGGAGGATATCATGGGAACTACGCACTTTCCGTCTGTGAAGGAAAGAACAGATACCTCAGGGCCCTCCAGGAACTCCTCGATAACAACGGTCTTGCCGCTATCACCGAACTTGCCGTCTGCCATCATCTCAGTAACGGCAGCCACGGCCTCCTCTCTTGTATTGCAGATGATAACTCCCTTGCCGAGAGCAAGTCCGTCTGCCTTTATAACTGTGGGAATAGGTGCCGTTTTAAGATATTCAAGAGCATCCTCAAGCCTTGAGAACACCTCAAATTCTGCTGTGGGAATGCCGTACTTCTTCATCAGCTTCTTTGAAAAGGCCTTACTGCCCTCGATTATTGCCGCACAGGCACGGGGGCCGAAGCAGGGAATACCCTCCTCCTCAAGCGCATCAACACAGCCGAGCACCAAAGGATCGTCAGGTGCAACGATGGCATAATCCACCTTGCTCTCCGCCGCAAATTTAACGATCCCTTCTATATCCGTTGCCTTTATATCAACGCAGGTGGCATCAGCGGCAATACCGCCGTTGCCGGGTAGGGCGAATATCTCGGTAACGCTCTTGTTCTCTTTTATCTTTTTGATTATGGCGTGCTCTCTTCCGCCGCCGCCTACTACAAGTATCCTCAAGGGTGGCACCTTCCTTATTTTCAGAGTGTTATTTGGGATTTTTCTTATTGCTTATAATGCACCTCCGGGGCTGACCCGTCTTGAAAATTTCAAGGCGAAGCAGCCCCAAGGGTATAATTATCAGTGATGGAACAGGCGCATTCCCGTGAATGCCATTGCCATTCCGTATTTATTTGCAC
>JAFQNM010000082.1 GCA_017395885.1 Clostridia bacterium
CGTTATCCGATTGCTGCTCAATTATTTTATCCAGTATCAGGGTCACGTAATGGGCGTTAAGATGCAGGCCCAGATGAGGCGGGAGATGTTTGACCATCTGCAAAAGCTGCCCTACAGGTACTATGATGACCACGAAACGGGAAAGATAATGTCCCGAATGACCAACGATCTTTTCGAGGTCAGCGAGCTTGCTCACCACGGTCCCGAAAACGTGATCATCACAAGCATAACGGTCATAGCATCCTTTGCTTATCTTGCAACCATAAACTGGCTGCTCACCCTTATAATCTTTCTTTGCGTGCCCTTTTTGTTTATTGTTGCTCTCATTCTCCGCAAGAGAATGAGAGATGCCTTTAAAAGAAGCCGAGAGGCTGCAGCAGAGATAAACGGAGCTCTTGAGGGCAGCATCTCAGGTATCCGTGTCACAAAGGCGTTCACAAATGCAGATACCGAGCGAAAAAAGTTTGAGGTGGGAAACCTTGAGTTTGTAGAATCTAAAAAGGATGCATACAGATCAATGGGTCAGTTCCACTCATCCACGTCGTTTATAACTAACGTTTTCAACGTAGTTGTACTCATTGCAGGTGGAATATTCCTGTTTACCGATATTATTGCATTGGCAGATTATTCAGCTTTTATCGTATCTGTCAACCTGTTTCTCACTCCTATGACCACGCTTATCGGATTTATGGAGCAGTATCAAAACGGTGTCACAGGCTTTTCAAGATTTCTTGAGATAATGGATGAGGAGCCTGAGCGGGATAAGGAGGGGGCACGTACCCTTGAAAGGGTAGAGGGCAGTATTCGATTTGAGAATGTTTCCTGCGATTACGGCACGGGAAGAGACGTGCTCCACGGTATCAATCTTAATATTGAAAAGGGCAGGACGTTTGCTCTTGTTGGCCCCTCCGGAGGAGGAAAAACAACGATATGCCACCTGATCCCAAATTTCTATAAGCCCTCAAACGGCAGAATATACATAGATGGAATCGATATTGAGGATGTTACGCTTGATTCTCTCAGAAAAAGCATCGGAATCGTTCAGCAGGACGTTTATCTTTTCAATGCAAGTGTCAGAGAAAATATTCTGTATGGCCGTCCCGATGCGACGGAGGATGAGATAGTAGAGGCAGCCAAGAGAGCGAATATACACGATTATATAATGAATATGCCCGATGGGTATGATACTGAGATAGGCGAGAGGGGCGTGCGCCTCTCCGGTGGACAGAAGCAAAGACTGAGTATTGCCAGAGTGTTTCTTAAAAATCCGCCCATACTGATTCTGGATGAGGCAACGAGCGCCCTCGATAATACAACTGAGATACTTATTCAGTCTGCACTGGACGAGCTTTGCCGCGGAAGAACCACTATAGTGGTGGCTCACCGTCTTTCCACCATCAAAAATGCAGATGAGATAGCTGTTATCAGCGATGGAGTAATAAAGGAGCGAGGAAGCCACGATGAGCTTATGGCTCTTGGAGGGGAATACGAAACTCTTTATTCTCAGCAGTTCAGGCATCTTTCAAAGTGATAAATTATCAAAGAGCCGAGAAAAAGACATTGTCTTTTTCTCGGCTCTTCTTTTTTAGATTTGGAGAAATAGGCGTAAAAATCAACTCTCCCGGTAGTAGAGTTCTCAGTATTTACAGAGGAGAGCGGGGTATAATAATACAAAAATCAAAAGGTAGGTAAGCGAAAATTGTTTTGTGATTTGCTTAAAGCGGCCCAAGCGATAAGCGGTGATATGCAAAAGGATTATAGGCAACTGCATAAAAATGCAGAGAAAGAACTGCATTTGCCTAAAACCGTGGAGCTGTGCCGGGAACGGCTTGCAGCAATGGGAATAGAGGCAAGAGAGCTGGCAGGTGGCTTGGTGGCGGAAATAGGCAGCGGAAAGGAGTGTATACTGCTTCGCGCAGATATGGATGCCCTTCCCATAAGGGAGGAAACGGGTCTTGAGTATGCATCAGAGAGCGGAAATATGCACGCCTGCGGTCACGATATGCATACGGCGATGCTCCTTGGTGCATCACAGCTGATTAAGGAAAGAGAGCAGGAGCTTAATGTAAAGGTAAGACTGTGTTTTCAGCCGGGGGAGGAGATTCTGGAGGGTGCAAGGAGAATGATCTCTGCAGGTCTGCTCAGCGAGCCGAAGCCGTTTGCGGCGATGATGCTCCATGTTCTCACGGGAACTGATTATAAAACGGGCACGATTATCATTCCGTCTGAGGGGATAGGCGCATCGGGTGCAGACTTTTTTAGGGTAACGATAAAGGGAGAGGGGTGCCATGGCTCTGCACCTCATCTCGGAAAAGACCCCATAATATGTGCTGCAAGCATTATAACGGCGGTCTCTAATATAACGGCAAGAGAATTACCCGGGGATTGCGGTCAGATGCTGACGATTGGGACGGTCAGGGCAGGAGATGCGGCCAATGCGATTCCCGATAGCTGTGTGCTCTCGGGGAGCCTCAGAAGCTATGAGGATGATAAACGGAGCTATGTAAAGGAGAGGCTTGTTTCGGTGTGTGAAAACGTGGCAAGAGCGTTTCGGTGCGAGGCAGAGGTGGAGTTTGTTTCGGGGGCACCTTCTTTTTTGAATGATGATTCGCTTGTGAATGCCTGCAGGCAGATATTTTCCACGGCAAAGCCACCGTTTTTTGCCGTTCCAACAGGATCAAGGGGAAACGGAAGTGAGGATTTTGCATACGTCAGCAGAGTAGTGCCGTCAGTAATGCTGGCTCTGGCGGCAGGAGAGGCGGCAGAGGGATATACTGAGCCGCTCCACTCACCGAGGGCAAGATTTGATGAAGGTGCATTGCCATACGGAGCCGCAGCATATGCAGCATTTGCTTTGGACGTGAGAAAAGAACAATAATATGAAAGGCCCCCTGAAAAGGGGCCTTTTACAATTCTTGCCGTTTATTATCACTTTGCTTTTTCGGTGCTGCTTTCGCCCTCACCGTCAATGCCGGCGCGGCTTTCAGCCTTTGATCTGGGGATCATTCCGTTGTCAAGCTGATTCGAGGGGTATAGTCCAACGGCCTCAGCGGTCACAACTTCTTCGAAAACTTTTTCTCCCTTTTTGCTAGGGGGAAGCTCTCTTTTTCTGTCCATACTCAGCCTCCTTTCTTTTTGTTTTATTGTTTCCGAAATAAATCTACCTATGCATATTGTCATTGTTAATCGTTCAAATTCCGGTTTATCGTGGAGTTTGAAGCTGTGCAAACGTCAAAGGAAACCGCACAGAATTAAGTGGCAAAAAGAGATTTCGCCCTCTGCGGAGGGCGCCAAGGGCTCCGCCCCTTGACCCTGCCGCCTTTTGAAAAAGGCGGGCGAAAACTTTAATAATTCGGCTTGTCGGTAAGGGGTGATCACTCCTTTGAACAAA